>DASYVT010000149.1 GCA_035936835.1 Candidatus Methylomirabilota bacterium
CCTTCGGGTGGCCCTTGGCGAGGTCGGCCGCGTGGGCCGCGATCTTGTAGGCGATGACGCCGTCCTTGACGTCCTGCTTGTCGGGCAGCCCCAGGTGCTCCTTGGGCGTGACGTAGCAGAGCATCGCCGTGCCGTACCAGCCGATCATCGCCGCGCCGATGGCGGAGGTGATGTGATCGTAGCCGGGCGCGATGTCCGTCGTGAGCGGTCCCAGGGTGTAGAACGGCGCCTCGTGGCACTTCTCGAGCTGCCGGTCCATGTTCTCCTTGATCAGGTGCATGGGCACGTGCCCTGGCCCCTCGACCATGACCTGGCAATCGTGCTCCCACGCGATCTTCGTCAGCTCGCCCAGCGTGTCCAGCTCGGCGAACTGCGCCTCGTCGTTGGCATCCGCCTGGCAGCCGGGCCGGAGGCCGTCGCCCAGCGAGAAGGCGACGTCGTAGGCCGCCATCAGCTCGCACATCTCCCTGAAGTGCGTGTAGAGGAAGCTCTCGGCATGGTGCGAGAGGCACCACTTGGCCATGATGGACCCGCCGCGCGAGACGATGCCGGTCACGCGCTTCGCCGTGAGCGGGACGTAGCGGAGCAGGACACCCGCGTGGATGGTGAAGTAGTCCACGCCCTGCTCGGCCTGCTCGATCAAGGTGTCCCGGAAAATCTCCCAGGTCAGCTCCTCCGCTTTGCCGCCGACCTTCTCGAGGGCCTGGTAGATCGGCACCGTGCCGAGCGGCACCGGAGAGTTGCGGATGATCCACTCGCGGGTCTCGTGGATGTTCTTGCCAGTCGAGAGGTCCATGATGGTGTCGCCGCCCCACTTGGTCGCCCACGTCATCTTCTCCACTTCCTCCTCGATCGAGGAGGAGACGGCCGAGTTGCCGATGTTGGCGTTGATCTTCACCAGGAAGTTCCGGCCGATGATCATCGGCTCGGACTCGGGGTGATTGACGTTGGCGGGGATGATGGCCCGCCCGCGCGCGACCTCGGAACGGACGTGCTCGGGCGAGCAGTTCTCCCGCAGCGCCACAAACTCCATCTCGGGCGTGATCACGTCCTTGCGCGCGTAGTGCATCTGGGTGACGGTGCGCCCGGGCTTGGCCCGAAGCCCCCAGCGCCCACCCGCCCCGGGCTCGATGTCGTCGCGCTCGAGAATCCAGTGGCGCCGGAGCGGCGGCAGTCCCTGCTTGAGGTCCACCGCGTAGTCGGGGTCGGTGGAGGGGCCGCTGGTGTCGTAGAGGCGGATGCTCTCGCCGTTGGTGAGGGTGAGCGCGCGAACCGGCACCCGGATCGAGGGGTTGGAGCCCGAGAGGTAGGTCTTCATCTGGTCTCCCTTCGCTGGCATTACCCAGGTCAGGTTGTTAGCGGTCGGCAGCAGGTTCGCTGCCCTCTCAGCCCGGGGAACCGAGCTCCCGCGTGAGTAACAGTATGGGCATGCTACGGCCAAAGGGGAGGGCGGTCAAGCCGCCGTAGCCTCAGCGCGTTGTAGGCAGCGTGAACGTGAACGTCGAGCCTGCGCCGACCTGGCTCGTCACCCAGATCTTGCCGCCGTGCAGCTCGACGAACTTCCGGCACAGGGCAAGACCGAGCCCCGTCCCCTCCTGCTTCGCGGCGCTGGCTCCCACCTGCCGAAACTCCTCGAACACCGCCTCCTGGTCCTCCGGCGCGATGCCGACGCCGGTGTCGCGGACCGACACCTCGACAGCCCCGTCCCGCGGCGCGGCCCCGACCTCGATCCGGCCACCCTCGGGCGTGAACTTC
>DASYVT010000150.1 GCA_035936835.1 Candidatus Methylomirabilota bacterium
GGGCCGGTCCCTGCCGCGGTTGTCCACGCAGGACGTCGAGGCGGCGGCGGCCCGCATCGTCCTACCCCTCGGGCGCGGCGAGGGCGAGGGGCTCTACGCGCTCCAGCAGCGGCTGCGCGACGTCATGTGGGAGCAGGTGGGCCTCGTGCGTCAGGCCTCGGGCCTCAAGGCGGCGCTCCGCGAGATCGAGGACATCGGCCAGCGCGCCCCGACCGCGGCCGTGCCGGGCGGGACGATCTACAACCTCGCGTGGCAGGACTGGCTCAACCTCCAGAACCAGGTCGTAGCCGCCTGGCTCATCACGCGTAGCGCGCTCGAGCGTGCGGAGAGCCGCGGCTCGCACTTCCGGCGCGACTACCCGGAGACCGGCGCCGAGTTGTACAACATCCACGTCGCCGGCGGCGACGCGGCGGGCTTGCGCGTCTGGAAAGAGCCCACGCGGCTCACGCGTCTCGCGCCCGACGGCGCGCGCCAGCCGACAGGCGTCGAGGTCGGGGATTGAGCGCGCGGCGCGCCGAGCCGTTCCGTGGCCGGAAGATGCTCACGCGCCGCATGGGCTCCGGCGAGGCGTGGCGGGACACCAAGGTGGGCATGTGGGCGTGGCTGCTCCAGCGCGTCGCGGCGATCGGCCTCGTGGCGGTGATCGCGGCGCACCTGAAGAACCCCTTCGCGCGCCCCGTCCAGGCGGCGCTCCTCGCCCTGGTGCTCTTCCACGGCCTGCTCGGCGTGCGCACCATCCTCCTCGACTTCGGCCTGCCGGCGCGCTGGCACCGGCTCCTCTTCCTGCTGGCGCTCCTGGTCGGCGTGGCGGCCTTCGCGGCCTTCTGGAGGTGGCGATGGTACTGAAGGTCTTCCGCTGGAGCCCGGGCTCGCGCGAGCGCCTGCAGAAGTACTGGGTCAAGGCCCGCCAGGGTATGACGGTCCTCGACGCGCTGGTCGAGCTCCAGCGAAACTCCGATGCGACGCTCGCCTTTCGCTACGCCTGCCGCGTGGGCATGTGCGGCTCCTGCGCCATGGTCGTCAACGGCCGCGAGCGCTGGGCCTGCCGAACCTTGCTCTCAAATCTCGCGCGCGGGCCGGTGACCGTCCGGCCGCTGTACCAGTTCCCCTTGATCCGCGACCTCGTCGTCGACATGGCGCCGATCAAGAACAAGATGCTGGAGATGAAGGCGGTCTTCGTCCCCGGCCGCCGGGCGATGGACGGCGACGGGTTCGCCCAGATCGGCTCGCGCACGCGCGAGCGGCGCGCCATCGACGCCGCGATCGAGTGCATCGGCTGCGGCATGTGCGTCTCGGCCTGCACCATGGTCAGCCACGACCCGAATTTCCCCGGGCCCGCGGCCCTGAACCGCGTCTTCACGCTCCAGCGCGACAGCCGCGACGGGGCTCATGCCGACCGCAGCCAGGCGGTCCTCGCCGAGGACGTGTTGACGCGCTGTCACGGCCAGGCCAACTGCACCGCCGTTTGTCCCATGGAGATCTCGCCCACGGACTCCATCCTGGCGCTCAGGCGCCGTGCCGTGCTCCGACTCTTCGGTATCGGCCCCCGCTGACCGCTCACGCAGGGGCGGGTAGTGGGTCAGTTTGGCCTTGAATCGTCGGGCCGCTTGACAGAGAATGCTACGAGTCAAACTGGCCCAGTACCCCGCTTGACAGCGCGTTTGTCGACGCTGTATCGGATGCAAGCGTGGGTCGCTGCACCACCTTGGACCGAGGCCGGTGGGACCAGGGCAGTGGAAGCCGTTTGGCCTGAGGAGCGCTTGTGTCTTCCGCGCGCCGGAACCACGTTGTATCGAGAGGAGAAAACGCAAATGCGAACTAGACAAGGTCGGATCCTCACCGGTCTGATCGCGTCAGTCATTCTCACCGCGGCACCACAGGCGTACTCCGCCGAAGCGAAGGCGCCTGAGATTGTCATGGAAGAATTCATGGTCCCCGCAGTGGATCCGGGCATCCAGCTCTACGTCAGGAACAAGCGTCCGCAGGGCGTCGAAAAGTTCGGTGCGGACAAGATCCTGCTGTTCGTTCACGGCTCGACCTATGCGGCCGAAACGACCTTCGATCTCAGGCTCGGCGGCGTCTCCTGGATGGAATACATCGCCCAGCACGGCTATGATGTGTATCTCGTCGATGTGCGCGGGTATGGTAAGTCCATGCGGCCGCCCGAAATGGATCAGCCCGCAGAGCAGAACCCGCCTATCGTGCGTACCGAGACGGCAGTGAAGGATGTTGGCGCGGCGGTCGATTTCATCCTGAAGCGCCGTGGTGTATCCAAGCTCAATCTAATGGGCTGGTCGTGGGGCACGACCATCATGGGATGGTACACCGCGCAGAACAACGACAAGGTCAACAAGCTGGTGCTTTATGCCCCACGCTGGCTGAGCAACACGCCTTCGCTCATCGACAAGGGGGACAAGCTCGGTGCCTACCGCGCGGCGTCAATGGAGTCGGCGAAAGACCGCTGGCTCAAGGGAGTGCCGGAGGACAAGAAGGCGGAACTTATTCCACAGGGATGGTTCGAGGCGTGGGCAGCCGCCGCGCTAGCGAGCGACCCGGTCGGTTCCAAACGGAACCCGCCAGTGGTCCGCGCGCCCAACGGCACGTTGCAGGACACGCGCGAGTACTGGGCCGCGGGCAAGCCGCTCTACGACCCGGCGGAAATTCGCGTGCCGACCTTCCTGATCCACGCGGAATGGGATCAGGACTTACCGAGCTACATGCTGTACGCCTACTTCGCCAAACTCACGAATGCGCCGTACAAGCGCTATGTGGAGATTGGCGAGGGCACACACACGGTGATGCTGGAAAAGAACCGCATGCAGCTGTTCCTCGAAGTGCAGCTGTTTTTGGATGAGCGGTTCAAGCCCGCGGAATGAAGGGGGCGCCGTGCGAGGGGCTCGCGGGCGGCCCGGAATGAGGGGCAGGGGTAAAACTGACCCGCTACCCGGTGGCGCAGTCCCTTGACCTGTCAGGAGCGCCATGTTACGTTTCGTGTGAACTGAACCCGTCGCCTCCTGCCTCGAATGGGTGGGAGGCGATACGTCTGTGTACGCTCGTCATTTCGGATACTTGACCGTCGAGGAGGCCCGCCATGGCGGTTGACCAGATCAAGCGCCTCTATGCATCCATGCCGGCCACGCTGGACAAGGCGAGGAAACGCTTCGGGCGGGCGCTCACTCTCGCCGAGAAGATCCTGGTCGCCCACGCCGACAACTTCGACACGCAGGAGTGGAGCCGCGGCAAGGCCCAGCTCCGCCTGCGCGTCGATCGCGTCTCGCTGCAGGACGCCACCGGACAGATGGCGCTGCTCCAGTTTATGCAGGCGGGGAAGAAGCAGGTGGCGGTGCCGAGCACGGTGCACTGCGACCACCTGATCCGGGCGCAGAGCGGCGCCTCGGAGGACACGAAGCGCGCTGTCACGGAGAACAACGAGGTCTACGAGTTCCTCCACTCCGCCTCGCGGAAGTACGGCATCGGCTTCTGGAAGCCCGGCGCCGGCATCATCCACCAGGTGGTCCTCGAGAACTACGCCTTCCCGGGCGGCCTCATGATCGGCGCGGACTCCCACACGCCCAATGGCGGCGGCCTCGGCATGGTCGCCATCGGGGTCGGGGGCGCCGACTGCGGCGAGGCGATGGCGGGTCTCGCGTGGGAGGTGCTCGACCCGAAGCTGATCGGCGTGCGCCTGACCGGTAAGCTCTCGGGCTGGACGTCGGCCAAGGACGTGATCACGCACCTCCTGGGCGTGCTCACCGTCAAGGGCGGCACCAACAAGATCGTCGAATACTTCGGCCCCGGGGCCGAATCCATCAGCGCGACCGGCAAGGGCACCATCTGCAACATGGGGGCCGAGCTGGGGGCAACCACCTCGCTCTTCCAGTTCGACGACCGGATGGCCGCGTACCTCCGCGCCACCGACCGAGCGGACATCGCGAAGCTCGCCGAGCAGCACCGGGCGCATCTCGTCGCCGACCCCGAGGTGCTCGCGGATCCCAAGAAGCACTACGACGAGATCGTCGAGATCGATCTCTCCGAGCTCGAGCCCACCATCGTGGGACCGCACTCGCCCGACCGCGCGCGGCCCGTCTCGAAGCTCGCGGCGGAGGTCAAGAAGGAGGGGTGGCCCGTGCAGATCAAGGCCGCCCTCATCGGCTCCTGCACCAACTCCTCCTACGAGGACATGAAGCGCGCGGCGCACGTCGCCATGCAGGCCTCCAAGGCGGGGCTCAAGGCCAAGACGCCCTTCCTCGTCACGCCGGGGTCGGAGCGCATCTACCAGACCATCAAGCGCGACGGCATCATGGCGACCTTCGAGCAGGTCGGCGGCACCGTGCTGGCCAATGCGTGCGGCCCGTGCATCGGCCAGTGGAAGCGCGCCGACGTGGGCAAGGACGAGACGAATGTGATCGTCTCCTCGTTCAACCGAAACTTCCCCGGGCGAAACGACGGCAGCGCGGCGACGCTCTCCTTCCTGACCAGTCCCGAGATCGTCACGGCGATGGCCTTTGCGGGCACGCTCGAGTTCGACCCGGTGCACGGGACCATCCCCGGGCCCGACGGCAAGGCGTTCCGCTTCACGGCGCCGGAGAGCGAAGAGCTTCCGAAGGCCGGCTTCGCCAAGGGCGAAGAAGGCTACGAGGCGCCGGCCGCCGACGGCGACAGCGTCGTGGTCGCGGTGGCGCCCAACAGCGAGCGGATCCAACTCCTCCAGCCCTTCCCGCTCTGGGACGGCAACGACTTCGACGCTCTGCCGATCCTGGTCAAGACGAAGGGCAAGACCACGACCGACCACATTTCTCCGGCGGGCGCCTGGCTCCTGGTCCGCGGTCACCTCGACAGGATCAGCGACAACATGTTCCTGGGCGCCGTCAACGCCTTCACCGGAGAGACGGGCAGGGGCGCGAATCCCCTCACGGGGGAGAAGGGCCAGAACTTCTCGAAGATCGCGCGCGAGCTCAAGGCCAAGGGCATGGGTTGGGCCGTGATCGGCGACGAGAACTACGGCGAGGGTTCGAGCCGCGAGCACGCCGCGATGTCGCCGCGCTACCTGGGCTGCAAGGTCGTCATCGTCCGGAGCTTCGCCAGGATCGCCGAGACCAATCTCAAGAAGCAGGGCATCCTGCCCCTGACCTTCTCGAAGACTTCCGACTACGACCTCATCGACCAGGACGACCGCGTGAGCGTCACGGGGCTCGCGCATCTCGCCCCCGGCAAGCCCGTCACGGTCGCCATCACGAAGCCCGGCGGCAAGAGCGTCACCATCCAGTGCCTGCACAGCCTGACCGACGAGCAGATCGGGTGGTTCAAGGCGGGTTCCGCCCTGAACGCGCTCAGATAACTTCCCGCAAGGAGACGAGAGCATGGCATCCCGAGTGAAGATCCCGGCAGGCGAGAAGATCACGACCAGCCACGGCAAGCTGCAGGTGCCGGACCGCCCGATCGTCGCTTTCATCGAGGGCGATGGCACGGGCCCGGACATCTGGGCGGCGTCGGTGCGGGTGCTGGACGCCGCCGTCGAGCAGGCGTACCACGGCAAGCGCAGGATCGCGTGGGCCGAGGTGTACGCGGGGGATAAGGCGCAGGCGGTCTACGGCAAGGACTGCCCGCCGAACCTCCTGCCCGACGAGACGCTGGACGTGATCCGCGAGCACCTGATCGCGATCAAGGGGCCGCTCACGACGCCCATCGGCGAGGGCTTCCGCTCCCTGAACGTGACGCTGCGCCAGGTGCTGGACCTGTACGTCTGCCTCAGGCCCGTCCGCTACTTCAAGGGCGTGCCCTCGCCGGTCAAGCACCCCGAAAAGATCGACATGGTGATCTTCCGGGAGAACACCGAGGACATCTACGCCGGGATCGAGTGGGAGCAGGGGACGCCGGAGGCGAAGAAGGTCGTCGAGTTCCTCCAGAAGGAGATGAAGGTCACCAAGATCCGGTTTCCCAACACCTCGTCCATCGGCATCAAGCCGGTGTCGAAGGAGGGCTCCGAGCGGCTCATCCGCGCGGCGATGCGGTACGCGATCGAAAATAACCGCCGCAGCATCACCCTGGTCCACAAGGGCAACATCCAGAAATACACGGAAGGCATGTTCATGAAGTGGGGCTACGCGCTGGCCAAGCGCGAGTTTTCGGACAAGCTCGTCTCCTGGGACGACTGCGGCGGCAAGCCGCCGGCAGGGAAGATCCTCGTCAAGGACGCGATCACCGACGCGTTCCTCCAGCAGATCCTGACGCGCCCGGACGAGTTCGACGTCATCCCGTGCTGCAACCTGACGGGCGACCTCATTTCTGACGCACTCGCGGCGCAGGTGGGAGGCATCGGCATCGCGCCGGGCGCCAACATCAACTACGACACGGGCCACGCGCTCTTCGAGGCGACGCACGGGACGGCGCCCAAGTACGTCGGGCAGGACAAGGTCAACCCGGGCTCGGTCATCCTCTCGGGCGAGATGATGCTCCGCCACATGGGCTGGACCGAGGCGGCCGACCGGATCATCACCGGCCTCGAAAAGACCATCGCGCAGAGGGTCGTGACATACGATTTCGCGCGGCTCATGGAGGGGGCGACGGAAGTCAAGTGTTCGGCCTTCGGCAGCGCCATCATCGAAAGCATGAAGGCGCTGTAGGCGGGCGGGGAGACCGGACATGGCACGCCCCAAGATCACCGTGGTCGGCGCCGGCAACGTCGGCGCCTCGGTCGCCCAATACGCGGTGGAGAAGGAGCTCGGCGACGTGGTGCTCGTGGACGTCATCGAGGGCATTCCGCAGGGCAAGGCGTTGGACCTGGCCCAAGCGGGGCCCGTGCACGGCTACGACTCGCGCCTGGTCGGCTCGAACGGATACGACGAGACGGCCGACTCGGACATCGTCGTCATCACCGCCGGGCTGGCGCGAAAGCCCGGGATGACCAGGGACGATCTGCTCTTCAAGAACGCCGAGATCGTGGGCGGCGTCGTCGAGCAGGTGGTGGCGCGCTCGAGGAACGCGATTCTGATCCTCGTGACGAACCCGCTCGACGCCATGGTCCAGCTGGCGTGGAAGAAGTCCGGCTTCCCGCACCAGCGCGTGGTCGGCATGGCGGGCATTCTCGATTCGGCGCGCTTCCGCACCTTCATCGCCCAGGAGCTCAAGGTCTCCGTCGAGAACGTCACCGCCTTCGTGCTCGGCGGCCACGGCGACACCATGGTGCCGCTGCCGCGCTACTCGACGGTGGCGGGCATCCCGATCACCGACCTCCTGCCGGCCGACAAGATCCAGGCGCTGGTGACGCGCACGGCCAACGGGGGCGCCGAGATCGTGGGGCTGCTCAAGAGCGGCAGCGCCTACTACGCACCGGCGGCCTCGGCGGTCGAGATGGTCGAGGCCATCCTCAAGGACAAGAAGAAGATCCTGCCGTGCGCCGCCTATCTGGATGGGCAGTACGGGGTCAAGGGACTCTACGTCGGCGTGCCGGTGAAGCTCGGCCGGCGCGGGGTCGAGCAGGTCATCGAGATCACGCTGACGCCCAACGAGCAGGCCGCATTCGACAAGTCGGCCGCCGCTGTCCGCGAGCTCGTGGACAAACTCAAGCTCTAGACGAGGAGAAGGTCATGGCGAAGTCCAAGGCGCGGAAGAAGGCACCCCGACCGGCCAAGGCGCCGACAAAGGCCGCACGGCGCATCAAGGCCATCCCCGATGGCTACCACACACTCACCCCGGGCTTTTGTGTCCGCGGCGCCGTCCAGGCGGCCGACTTCTACAAGCGGGCCTTCGGCGCCAAGGAACGGATGCGGTTGATGAAGCCGGACGGGACCACCCTCGCGCACGCCGAGCTCATGATCGGCGATTCGGTGTTCATGCTCGGCGAGGAGGATCCCGCCATGGGCGCCCGGTCGGCGCAGACCATCGGCGGCTCGCCCGTGAATTTTTACGTCTACGTTCCGAACGTGGACGCCGCGGTCCAGCGGGCGCTGACGGCCGGCGCGAAGGCCGTCATGCCCGTGACCGACATGTTCTGGGGTGACAGGATCGGCGGTGTCGAGGACCCGTACGGCCAGAAGTGGACGCTGGCGACCCACAAGGAGGACGTCGCGCCACGCGAGATGCAGAAGCGGTCGCAGGCCTTCTACGCGCAGGCCGCCGGCTCACACTGACGAAGGGCCCATGCGCGAGATCCACGCATCCGCCATCACCGACGCGGTCAAGAAGCTCTGCATCGAGGCGAACTACGCCCTCGAGCCCGACATGCTCCGCGCCTTCGACCGGGCGCTCGGGACCGAGCGCTCGCCGGCCGGCAAGCACGTGCTTCAGATCCTGAAGGACAACGCCGAGCTGGCGCGGACCAAGAAGATCCCCTACTGCCAGGACACCGGCACCGCCATCTGCTTCGTCGAGCTGGGGCAGGACGTGCACGTGACGGGCGGCGGCCTTGCGGACGCGATCAACGAGGGAGTCAGGCGGGGCTACACCGAAGGCTATCTCCGCGCCTCGATCGTCCGCTCGCCGTTCGACCGCGTCAACACCGGGGACAACACGCCGGCGGTTCTCCACGTCGAGGTCGTGGCGGGCGCGACGATGAAAATTCAGATCATGGCCAAGGGCGGCGGGTGCGAGAACCGCTCCAAGTTCAAGATGCTCACCCCCGCCGATGGCGTGGACGGCGTCAAGGAATGGATCCTCGAGTGCATCAAGACGGCGGGGCCCGACGCATGCCCGCCGCTCATCGCCGGTGTCGGCGTGGGCGGCAGCTTCGAGAAGGCGGCGATCCTGTCCAAGAAGGCCCTCTTCCGCGAGCTCGGCACTGCCAACCCCGACCCGGTCGTGGACGCGATCGAGAAGGACGTGCTCGAGCGGGCCAACAGGCTCGGCATCGGCCCGCAGGGCTATGGCGGCGACACCACGGCCTTCGGCGTCCACATCCTGACGTATCCCTGCCACATCACGAGCCTTCCCGTCGCCGTGACGATCGAATGCCACGCCCACCGCCACAAAGAGGTGACGCTGTGATCTCGACGGCGCTCGACGGGGTCAAGGAGGTCACGCCGCCGCTCAGCGCCGCCGACGTCGAGTTGCTCAAGGCCGGCGACCGCGTCCGGATCACCGGAGTGCTCTACACGGCGCGCGACGCTGCTCACGGGCGTCTGCTGCCGCTCATGGACGCGGGCAAGCCGCTGCCGTTCGACGTCAAGGGGCAGATCATCTACTACACGGGCCCGTCGCCGGCGCGGCCGGGCCACGTCGTCGGCTCCATCGGGCCGACCACCGGCGGCCGCATGGACAAGTACACGCCCAAGCTCCTGGCGCTGGGGCTCAAGGGGACCATCGGCAAGGGCGCGCGCTCCCAGCCGGTCAAGGACGCCCTCCGCCAGCACAAGGGGGTGTACTTCGGCGCCATCGGCGGCGCGGGTGCGGTACTATCCGCCTTCGTGAAGAAGCTCGAGGTCGTGGCCTACGAGGACCTCGGTACCGAGGCCATCCGGCGACTCGAGGTCGAGAGCTTCCCCGTCATCGTCGTCAACGACTGCCACGGCGGCGACCTCTACGAGGAAGGAATGACGCAATATGCCCGGTAACGACGCGTACCAACACGACGTGCTGGTGATCGGGGGGGGCGGGGCCGGGCTCCGGGCGGCCATCGCCGCGGCGGAGGAGTCGGGGCGGCTCTCCATCGCGGTCCTCTCGAAGGTGTATCCGATGCGGAGCCACACCGTGTCCGCCGAGGGCGGGACCGCGGCAGTCATGCGCGAGAACGACAGCCTCGACATGCACGCGAAGGACACGATCTTCGGGAGCGATTTCCTGGCCGACCAGGACGTCGTGGAGGCCTTCGTGAAGGAGGCGCCGGGCGAAGTGATCCAGCTCGAGCACTGGGGCTGCCCGTGGAGCCGTGACCCCGACGGCCGCGTCAGCGTCCGCCCCTTCGGCGGCATGACCGTGAACCGGACCCTCTACGCAGCCGACAAGACCGGGTTCCATATGCTCCATGCGCTGTTCCAAACATCCCTCAAGTACGACAAGATCGTGCGCTACGACGAGTGGTTCGCTACCTCGCTGCTCGTGGAAGACGGCCGGGTGTGCGGGGTTGTGGCTCTCAACGTCCACGACGGCACGGTCAGGGCCATCACGGCCAAGGCGGTCATCATCTGCACCGGCGGCGCGGGGCGCATCTTTTCCTTCACCACCAACGCCGCGATCAAGACGGGCGACGGCATGGCGCTCGCCTACCGGGCCGGCGCCCCGCTGAAGGACATGGAGTTCATGCAGTACCATCCGACAGGGCTTCCCGGCACCGGCATCCTCATCACCGAGGCGTCCCGCGGCGAGGGCGGCCACCTGAAGAACAAGGACGGCTATCGGTATCTTCAGGACTACGGGCTGGGTCCCCCGACCGACAAGCCGGTCCACCGCAAGATGGAACTGGGGCCCCGCGATATCCTGTCCCGCTGCCACATCCAGGAGCACCAGAAGGGGCGGACCTTCGAGGGTCCCTACGGGCACTACGTCCACCTGGACCTCCGGCACCTCGGAGAGAAGCTGATCGACAAGAATCTCCCCTTCGTCCGCGAGCTGGTGAAGGATTACGTGGGGATCGATCCCGTCTACGAGCCGATCCCCGTCCGCCCGGTGATCCACTACACCATGGGCGGGATTTCGACCGACATCGACGCCAAGACGCGGCTGGAGGGTCTCTACGCGGCCGGGGAGGCGGCGTGCGTCTCCATGAACGGCGCCAACCGGCTCGGCTCCAACTCGCTGACCGAGTTGCTCGTGTTCGGCGCTCGCGCCGGCCGGGCGGCCGCCCGGCACGCGCTGGAGCGGCCGGCCGTCAGCTCGAATCCCGTTGCGCACCTGGTGAGCGACGAACGGAAGCGTCTCGATACGCGGTTCCTGAGAGCCGACGGGCGAGAGCGGATCGCCGACATCCGGGACGAGATGCGGAAGGCCATGGAGGACGGCTGCGGTATCTACCGCGAAAAGGCGACGATGGCGCAGACCTGCGACACCTTGCGCCGGCTCCGCGAGCGCTTCGGCCGCATCGGCCTCATGGACCGCGACGCGGTCTTCAACACCGAGCTGATCGCGGCGCTGGAGCTCGAGTGCATGCTGGACGTGGCCGCGGCGGTCGCCCACTCGGCGCTGGCGCGCGAGGAGTCGAGGGGAGCGCATACCCGCACCGACTTCCCCAAGCGCGACGACGCGCGCTTTCTCAAGCACTCGCTCGCCTACCGGACGCCCGACGGCCCGCGCGTCGAGTACCTGCCGGTCACGATCACCCGGTGGCCCCCCGAGGAACGGAAGTATTAAAGGAGGAGCGATGAGAGAGGAGACCATCACGCTGGAAGTCACCCGCTACCGGCCCGGCCACGACAGCGAGCCGCGCACCGAGTCCTTCGCGGTGCCGTACCAGAAGGACTGGGTGGTCCTCGATGCGCTGAACCACATCAAGGACCAGCTGGATGGGACGCTCACGTACCGCTGGTCCTGTCGCATGGGGGTGTGCGGGAGCTGCGGGATGATGGTGAACGGCGTCCCCAAGCTCACATGCTCCGCGTTCCTGCGGGACTATTACCCAGGGCCGATTCGGGTGGAGCCCCTGGCCAACTTCCCGGTGATCCGGGATCTGGTGGTCTCCCTCGATGACTTCATGGAGAAGCTCCGCCGGGTCAAGCCCTGGCTGATCCGCGCCGTGGAGAAGCCCGTGTCGGAGGGCGAGTACCGCCAGACCCCGGCCCAGCTCGAGGACTACAAGCAGTTCAGCATGTGCATCAACTGCATGCTCTGCTATGCGGCCTGCCCGGTGTACGGGCTGGCGCCGGCCTTCGTCGGCCCCGCCGCCATCGCGCTGGCGTACCGCTACAACATGGACTCCCGGGACGAGGGGTATAAGCTCCGAGAGCCGATCCTGAGCGAGAGCGTCGGCGTGTGGGAGTGCACCTTCGTCGGCGAATGCTCGGTCGTCTGCCCGAAGGGCGTCGATCCCGCGGCCGCCATTCAGCGCTCCAAGGTGGCCGGCGCCAAGGACTGGGCCATGGCCATGCTCATGCCCTGGGGCGGCCGTCGATGACCGTCCCGCAGTCCGCGCGCCCCGGCCTCTACTACCCGAAGATGCCGCTCGGCTGGTGGCTCAGGCGTCCCAATTACATCCGCTTTATGATCCGGGAAGTGACCAGCGTCTTCATCGCGATCTTCCTCGTGGTTCTTCTCATCGAGGTCCACATGGTAGCGCAGGGGCCGGAGGCGTACGCGGCCGTGGTAGCGAAGCTGCGATCGCCGGGCTGGATCGTCTTCAACGTCGTGGCCCTGGCCTTCGCCCTCTATCACACGGTCACGTGGTTCAAGCTCACGGGCGTCGTGCAGGTGGTCCACTTGGGCGAGCGCCGGGTGCCGCCCGGGCTGGTGGTCGCCGGCGCCTTCGTCGCCTGGGGGGTCGTGTCGCTGTTCATCCTGTACTGGCTGCTGGTGAGGAGCTGAGCCATGGCCCCAGGCAAGACGATCGAGCCATTCTGGTGGAGCCTCTTCTCGGTCGGAGGCGTGGTGGCGGCTTTCCTGGTGCCCGTCCACCTCTTCCTCCACGGCCTCGCCATTCCGCTCGGGTGGGTGTCGGTGACCCACGCGCGGCTGCTGGCGTTCGTCGGGCAGCCTCTCATCAAGGTCTATCTGTTCGTGCTCATCGCGCTGCCGCTCTACCACTGTTTCCACCGCCTCCGCTTCGTCCTGGAGGACCTGGGACTCCACAGGTTCCGGGCGCCGATCGCCGTCCTCTGCTACGGCTGCGCCGTGGCGGGCACGGTGGCCACGCTGTGGGTCCTGATCCGGGTGTGAGCCCCAGCCCCTCCGTTTCGAGCCCGAGCCGAGACCGCCGATGAAGATCCACGAGTACCAGGGCAAGGCGATCCTGCGCGAGTTCGGCGTGCCGGTCCCGAACGGCGACGTTGCCGAGACGCCGGCCCAGGCGCGGGCCATCGCCCAGAAGCTCGGCGGCCGCGTCGTTGTGAAGGCCCAGGTGCATGCCGGAGGCCGCGGCAAGGCGGGCGGCGTGAAGCTGGCCGACGACCCCGCGGCGGCTGAGGCCGCGGCGAAACAGATCCTCGGCATGATGCTGAAGACGCCGCAGACCCCTCCCGAAGGCATCAAGGTCCTCAAGGTGCTCGTCGAAGAGGCCTCGCCCATCGCCGCCGAGCTCTACCTCTCGATAACGCTCGACCGCGGCAAGGGCACGCACGTCGTCATGGCCTCCCAGGCAGGAGGCATGGAGATCGAGGAGGTCGCCGCCACCCATCCTACGAGCATCGTCCGCGAGTGGACCGACCCGGCGCTGGGGCTCCAGCCCTTCCAGGCGCGCAATCTTGCGTTCGTCCTGGGGCTCAGCGGCGACCAGTTCAAGGCGGGCGTGGCGCTGATCCTCAACCTCTTCCGCGCGTACCTCGAGAAGGACTGCTCGCTGGCGGAGATCAACCCGCTCGTGGTGACGCGCGACGGGCGGGTGATGGCGCTCGACGCCAAGCTCAACTTCGACGACAATGCGCTCTACCGCCACAAGGAGATCGTGGCGCTGCGCGATATCAACGAAGAGACGCCGCTCGACGTCGAGGCGTCCAAGTACGGCCTCAACTACATCAAGCTGGACGGGAGCGTCGGTTGCATGGTCAACGGCGCCGGCCTCGCGATGGCGACCATGGACATCATCAAGCTCGCGGGCGGCGAGCCCGCCAACTTCCTCGACGTGGGAGGCGGCGCCTCACCGGAGCAGATCGAGAACGCCTTCCGCATCCTGTCCTCGGATCCTTCCGTCAAGGCGGTCTTCATCAACGTCTTCGGTGGGATCCTCCGCGTCGACCGGCTCGCCGAGGGCATCATTGCGGCGGTCAACAAGTTAGGCCTGAAGCTGCCGGTGGTGCTGCGCGCCGAGGGCACCAATGTCGAGCAGGGCAAGAAGATGCTCGCCGAGTCCGGGCTCGCCCTCGTGATGGTCGACGACATGGGCGAGGGCGCCAAGAAGGTGGTCGAGCTGGCGAAGGCGGCCCGATGAGCGCTTGCGCGAAGAGGCCCAACTGCTATCCGGTATCCTCCACAGTCAGACTAGTTGGATAGCGCATGAGCATTCTGGTCGACAAAGCGACGAAGGTTCTGGTGCAGGGGATCACCGGCAAGGAAGGCACCTTCCACGCGCTGCGCTGCAAGGAGTACGGGACGCAGGTCGTGGGAGGCGTGACGCCCGGCAAGGGCGGGACGACGCACGAGGGTTTCCCGGTCTGGAACACGGTCGTGGAGGGTGTGAAGGCCTCGGGCGCCGACTGCGCGCTCATCTTCGTGCCGCCGCCGGCTGCCGCCGACGCGATCATGGAGGCCGCGGACGCCGGCGTGCCGCTGGTCGTCTGCATCACCGAGGGCGTGCCCGTCTGCGACATGGTGCGCGTCAAGGCCTTCCTCGGGCGCAGGCGGAGCCGGCTCATCGGGCCGAACTGCCCGGGCCTCATCTCCCCCGGCAAGGCCAAGATCGGGATCATGCCCGGCCACATCCACAAGGAAGGGCCGATCGGCGTCGTCTCGCGCAGCGGGACGCTGACCTACGAGGTCGTGCACCAGCTGACCCTCCGCGGCCTCGGCCAGTCCTCCTGCGTCGGCATCGGCGGCGATCCGGTCAACGGCACGAGCTTCATCGACGTGCTCCGCCTCTTCCAGGACGACCCGCAGACGGAAGCGATCATGATGATCGGCGAGATCGGTGGCACGGCCGAGGAAGAGGCCGCGGCGTTCATCAAGGCCCATGTCCGGAAGCCGGTCATCGGCTTCATCTGCGGGCAGACGGCGCCGCCGGGGCGCCGCATGGGTCACGCCGGCGCCATCATCGCCGGAGGTAAAGGCACCGCGGCGGAGAAGATGAAGGCTCTCGAGGCCGCCGGTGTGACGACGGTCAAGAGCCCCGCCGAGATGGGTGCCACCGTCCAGCGCGTGGTCGGAAAGCGCTGACCATGGCCATCGAGCGCACGCTGACCATCATCAAGCCCGACGCCGTCGCCAAGAACGTCTCGGGCCATATCATCGCCCGCTTCGAGCAGGCCGGCCTCAGGGTCCTGGCCGCCAAGCTGGTGCACCTGACGCCGGCCCAGGCCGCCGGCTTCTACATCGTCCACAAGGAGCGGCCCTTCTACGGAAGCCTCTGCGCCTTCATGACGCAGGGGCCGTGCATGCCGATCGTGCTGGAAGGGGAGGGCGCCATCGCGCGCCTGCGGGAGCTGATGGGCGCGACGGATCCCGCCAAGGCCGCGCCGGGGACGATCCGGAAGGACTTCGCCTCGTCCATCGAGGCCAACGCCGTGCACGGCTCGGACTCTCCGCAGTCGGCGGCCTTCGAGATCCCGTACTTCTTCGGCGCGCTGGAGATCTGCCCGCGCTGACCCACGCGGCCGCCGACTTCTATCCGGCCGTCCTCGGCCGCCGCCAGCGCCTGATCGCCGGGATCGTGGGGCTGGGGCTCGGCTTCGGCGTTCCGTTCGTCCTCTCGGTCGCGATGGTCGCCACCTCCGGCGATGTGAGCCTGCTCATCCTGCCGCTGCCTTTCCTCCTCGGTCTCTGGGTCGTGCAGGGGCTCGCTCCCGCCGGCTTCGCGCTGGAGGCGGATGGCGTCAGGATCGAGCGGCGCTGGCTCTCGCGGCTCATCCCGTACGCTCTCATCCGCTCAGTGGACCGCAAGCCTCGCTCGGTAGGCGGCGTCGGCGCCGTCGGACTCAACGTCCTCTTCGGCTCCCAGGGGTCCCGGTGGAACCGGCGGACGGGCTGGCACTATCTCGCCATCACCAACACCACCGATCTCGTGTACCTCCACACCGCGGGAGGCCTCGTGGTACTCTCGCCGAGCCGTCCCGATGAGTTCGCCGTCCGTCTCGGCCGGCGGCTTTCCAAGGAGGTCGGAACGTGACGAGCCGCATCGACCTGGCCGTGTCCATCCCTCAGACCTTCCCCGGCCGTCCGGTGGATCCGGGCTTCATTCGAACGTATCTGGCGCGGGCCGAAGCGCTGGGCTTTCACAGCGCCTGGGTGGTCGAGCAGATCGTTGGCGCGATCCCGAGCCTCGAGCCGATCGAGCTGCTGACCTACGCCGCGGCCGTCACCACGCGGATGAGGCTCGGCTCGGCCGTGCTGCTCACCGGGCTGCGCGATCCAGTGCACACGGCCAAGAGCCTGACCACTCTCGATCACCTGAGCGGCGGCCGGCTCATGGTCGGCGTGGGGCTGGGCGGCCAGCCCGCTCTCTATCCGGCCTACGGCCTCAATCTCGAGCGCCGCGCCGCGCGCTTCGCCGAGGGCATCGAGGTGATGAAGCGGCTCTGGACCGAGCCGCGCGTCACCTTCGAGGGCCAGTTCTTCAGGCTCAACAACCTGCCCCAGGAGCCGAAGCCCGTGCAGAAGCCGTACCCGCCGCTCTGGTTCGGCGCCCACCATCCCAATGCGCTCAAGCGCGCAGTCGCGCTGGGCGACGGCTTCATGGGCGCGGGCTCACTCTCGACGGCCAAGTTCGCCGACGAGGTGAAGCTCCTGCGCGGGCTCCTGTCCGAGGCCAAGCGCGAACCGGCGGCGTTCCCCGTGGCCAAGCGCGTCTACATCGCCGTGGATCGCGACAAGGCGCGGGCGGGGAAGCGGCTCACCGAGTGGTTCGGCGCCTTCTACGGCCGGCCCCAGATGGCCGAAGAGGTCTCGATTTGGGGGACGCCCTGGGAGTGCGTGGACGGGCTCGCGCGGGTGGCGGCCGCCGGCGCGGGCATGCTCATGCTCAATCCCGTCTTCGACGAGATGGAGCACCTGGAGGTCTTCGCCTCGGAGATCGCCCCGAAGCTCTAGCGAGCGCTGTCGCGCGGTCCCTCGATGATGACGAGGCGCTGAACGAGGAGGTCGAAGCGGCGTCCCAGCACGAGCTCCCATACCTCGGTGAATGCGAGGCCGATACGGAGGTCGAGTCGCTCGGCGTAGACCGTGTGCCCCGCCGGGGGCGCGGCATCGGGGGCGATCGGGAGCGCCATCAGCCGGCCCTGGGCGATGAGCGTCGCGGTGGCGACGGGATCCCGCGGGTCGAACGGCGCCACCTGCGAACCCGGCACGTCGAACCGGTGCCGCTCGTGGCGCTCGGGCCACGCCAAGGGAAAGAGGATTGTCCGGCCCCGGAGCGCCTCGAGCCCCGGGCCGCCCGGAGAGGGGAGAAACGGGCCGTCGAAGGGCGAGAGCGCGAGGCCGAGGGCGAGCCACGTCCCGGCGACCGCCGCGGGGAGCCGCCACCGCACGCCGGCCCCCGTTCCCACGACCGCTGACAGGGCCAGCATGAGCAGCGCCCCGATCCCGACGAGCTGCCACGCGGCGTAGATGACGTCGGGGACGGCGTGCGGCAGGCCGCGGATCAGCCAGGCGAGCGCGCCGATGAAGATGACGGCCGCGGCGCCAGAGAGGCGGAGGAACCACGCCGGGATCCGCTCCCACCGGAGCGCGAGCAGCACAGAGAGCGCCGCCACAGTGGGGAGGATGTAGTTCTCCTGCCGCTGGTATGGCGCGGTGTAGCTGATGAGGAACGCGACGACGTAGCACCACAGGTCCCGCTCGGCGCCGGTGAGCGGGCCATCAGCATCCGCCAGCGGTGCCGTCCCGAAAGAGTCGCCCGCGCCGACCCCCCCGCCGGCGCTCCCCTTCCGCCACCGGAGCAGCGTCATCACCACGAGGCCCAGGAGGGCGAAGGCCAGGAACCCGAAATTGGTGAAGTCGCCGAGCCAGATCGCGGTGATCGCGGAATATTTGCCGCTCACGAGGCCCTTGAGATAGCCCGTATGCCGGAACTTGTTGATGTTCTCCCGGCCGATAAAGTCGTGGACGATGGCGCCGGGGTAGGGATCGAACGCGAGCCAGAGCGCGAACAGGGCGAGTCCGATCCCGGCCATCGCGGCGAGGCGGCCGGCGTCCTGGCGGAGGACTTGGAGCGGGTTCCACCGGTGGTGGCGCCACTGGATGAGGCCGACGGCGGCGGTGACGGGGACGACCAGGAAGAACGACTTATAGAGCGCGCCCATGCCCAGGCAGAGCCCGGAGACGACCGCCACCGGCCAGGAGAGCTCGCCGACCAGAAGCAGAATAACGACCGGCGCGAACAGCCAGAAGGTCTCGGGCGAGTTGGTGAGGAACGGGCGGCCGTGCTGGACAGTGGAGAGCGCCGCGGTGAAGAGAAGGGCGGCAAGCCACGCCTTCCTCCAGTCGCGGGCGAGTCGTCCGGCGAGGAGCGCCACGAGGAGCGCAGTCGCGGCCGTGTAGAGCACGCTGGGGAGCCTCAGGGCCCAGAGGGTCCAGGCCCTGGCCCAGGAGGTCGAGGCGATCCCTTGCCAGAAGAGCAGCGGCGGCTTGTCGTTGCAGATGCCCCGTTCACAGACGAGCGGGAGGAGCTTCCCCTGTTCGGCCGTCATGCGTGCGATCTGCACGTAGAATCCCTCGTCCGGGCTCTTGAGAATGTTGCGGCCGTCGAGGTGATAGAGGTAGCTGAACAGGGTGATGGCGAGCGCGAGGGCGAGCCAGAGCCCCTGGCGGGTTGCGGGACGCCTCATGGTTTCTCCCGATCACCGCCTCTCCTCGGCGGCCACTCGTAGAGAAAGGCGGGGCGCGTCTGCCGCGGCTCCGGATGTCTCCAGGAGCTATACCGGAGCCTCGCGATCTCGTAGAGGTACCGGCAGCCCGTCCTGACCAATGCCGTCTTACTCGCGCCACCCAACCGGCGTCCGTACACGACCGGCATCTCCACGATTCTCAACGGGACACGGAGCGCGAAGAACAGGAGACGGAAGAAGTAGTCCCCGTACCCCCAGAAGATTCGATCGTACGGAAGCTTCTGAAGCCCTTCGCGGCGGATCGCGAACAAACCGCTCAGGTTGTCCTGGATCCGCGTTCTCAGAATCAACCGGACGACCGCATTCAGCCCTGCGCTGCCCCACTGTCGAATCGGCTCCTGCATGCCGCCGTTGGACGCGAAGCGTGAGCCCACCACGAGATCGAACACGTCGAGGAGCCGGACCAGGTACGGGATCAGGCGCGGGTCATGGTTGAAATCCGCGTCCATCACTACCACGACGCTCCCCTTCGAGCGCTCAAGCCCTTCCCGGACCGACACCCCCAGGCCGCGCCCGCCCGCCCGCTCGATGATCCGGACCATCTCGCACCCCGCGAACTCCTCCGCCACGATCTTGCCCGTGCCGTCCGGGCTCCGGTCGTCGAGGACCAGGATCTCGCAGGCCTGCCCGAGGAAGCCCACGGACGCGATCACTTCCCGGAGGAACTCACGGATGGTCTCGGCTTCGTTGTACGTCGGCAGGACGATGGACACCATCGCGGTCTAGACGAGCCGTCGAAGGATGCCACAGATGGCGGTCACGTCCGGCTCCCGTAGCCCGACGAAGGTCGGTAGGCTGATGCCTTCGTCGGAGATGCGCTGGGCGTTCGGCAGCGTCGGCCCCGCGTACATCGGCAGGCTCCGCATGGGTCTGAGGGCCGGCCGGCTGTCCACGCCCTGCTCCCGGAGTCGCGCGATGATCCAGTCACGCCGCTCGCGGGTGCAGCCCGCGATCCGGCACGTGAAGAGCCAGCAGACCGGCTCGGACCCGGCGGGCCCGTGTTGGAAGACCACGCCGCGGGCGCCGGACAGCTCCCGTCGGTACCAGCGCTCGATCTTCCCGCGCTCGTCGAGGAAGCTCCCGAGCCGCTCCACCTGCGCGAGCCCGATGGCGGCTTGCACGGCCGTCAGCCGGTAGTTGAACCCGACTTCGTCGTGGTGGTACCGGTGCTCGGCAGACATCGCGTGGTCCCGCAGGTGTCGCAGCCGCTGGTCCAGGCGCGCGCTCGCGGCGATGACCATGCCCCCCTCGCCGGTGGTGACGATCTTGTTCCCGTAGAACGAGAAGCACCCGGCGTCGCCGGCGGTCCCCACGAGCCGGCCTTCGTCTCGAGCGCCGAGGGCTTCGGCGGCGTCCTCGACGAGCGCGATGCCCCGACCCGTCGCGAGGGCCCGCAGCGTGCGCATCCGCGCCGGCATGCCGTAGAGGTGGACGGCGACCACCGCCCGAGTCCGCTCCGTGATGGCTCGGGCCACCTGGTCCACGTCGATGGTCCAGCTCGCCGGGTCCACGTCCACGATGACCGGGGTGGCGCCCGTGTACGCGACCGCGTTCGCCGTCGCCACGAAGGTCAGATCGGGGACGATCACCTCGTCGCCCGGTCCGAGGCCCAGGGCGTGCAGGGCCAGGTGTAACGCCGCAGTCCCGTTGGACACCGCCACCGCCCACGGGATCCGATGAAACGCCGCAAACGCCCGTTCGAACTCCCCGACGTGGCGCCCCAGCGAGGAGATGGTGTTCTCGCGGAGGGCCTGCAGGACGTACTCCTCTTCCCGTCCGTTGAGATCGGGTCTACTGACCGGATAGCCCGTCATGTCGTCGTATCCATCGGGGCGCGCTCAGCCGTAGGGCTGCGGGTAAGGAGTCGTGAGGGTCTCGCCGCGGTAGAGGTTGAGCGTGGCCTCCGAGCGGCCGGCCCGCCCAACGTCAACCTCACCCAGGGGGCTGATGCGGACGAAGTAGCGGCCGTAGCGGTCTCTGACCTCCGCCAGCGTCTTCGTGGTGACGAAGATGCCGTCCTTGCCGAGCCAGCGCTCGGAGCGGTCGAAGAAGGCGAAGGCCCGCGGGTTGCCGCCGCGCGTGAAAGCAAGCACGGGCAGCTTGCCCTTGAGGGCATAGTCGACCTTGCCCGCCAGGAACCACCAATCCGTGAAGACGAAGATGTCCTTCCGATCGAGGAGCCCGCGCTCGGCGAAGGCGCGCTCAAGACCCGTGAAGTCGACACATTCGAAGGTGGGATCGGTGGGATCGGTGGGATCCTCGATACCTGGAAGGAGCTTGGCGAGCCCCGGTAGATCCTTGAGCCAGCCCGTTCCGGTATGCGTCGTGAGCACGGCCATGGCGACGAGCGAGACGACGGCGGTGACCCGGAGCGACCAGCGGTAGGCAGCGCTCCCGCGGGTGAGGCCGCGGTACAGCGTGTCGCCCAGGGGCAGGAAGAGCAGGAGGTAGCCCGGCGCCGGCCAGTGGAAGTGACGCTGGCTCACGCTCGCATAGGCGGCGACCCCGGTGAAGAGCACGATCGGCGTCACCGCCAGCCACGCGATGAATCGTCGCTCGGGCTGCGGCGGCCGGCGCCCGAACGAGGTGATCAGCTCGATCACGAGCGCGGCCCAGAGCCAGGGCAGGAGCGCGAGCGACTGCCCGGCGATATTGACGAGCAGCCAGTCCAGGCGGATCCCGGAGTAGGTCTGGAGCCCTCGGGTGCTCTGGAAGATGAAGGAGATCCACTCGTGCTGCGCGTTCCACACCAGCACCGGGGTGAAGAACAGTAAGGCGACGGCGAGGGCGAGATAGGGTCCCGGATGGGCGAGCCAACGGCGCTGCTCACGGTGGGTCAGCACGTAAAGCCCGGCACCGGCCACGAGGAGCACGGCCGCGTACTTGCTCAGCATGGCGAGGCCCAGCATGGCGCCGGCGGCCGCCCACCACGCGAGCGGCCGGCGCGGCGGCGGCCCCACGAGGAGATGCGTCAGGCACCAGACGCAGGCGAGCGAGAAGAACATCAACGGCCCTTCGGGCTGCAAGAAGATGCCGACGCTCAACGAGAAGACGGGAGCGAGGTTGAGGAGGAGCGCGGCATAGAAGCCGGGCCACGGTCCGAACAGCCGCCGTCCCAACAGGAACATGAGCGAGGTGGTCCCGGCGAACAGGACGATGAACGGCCAGCGCAGGACGAGGCGTCCCACCTCGCCGCTCAAGAGGAGGCTCAGGGTGCCGAGGAGCATGGAGAGAGGAGGGTGATCGTGGTAAGAAAGGCTCGGGTGGAGCGCGCACGAGAAGTAGTAGGACTCGCCGAAGCAGAGCCCGTCGCCCCATGCGACGACGAGCCGCAAGAGTCCGCTGACGACGATCAGCCAGGTGACGGCCGCCCGCGGAGAGATGCGACCGGGGCCGGTGGAGGTTGCAGCAGCGGGGGCGAGGCTCAATCGCGCCTCCGTTGCCATGCGAGGAGCAAGAGCGTCGCCAGCGCGGACCGCCACATCGAGCAGGCGGCCGGTCTGCCAGGGATCGCGGGGCGCTCGGCGCCCATCACAATCACGCCCGCGTCCTCGCGCTCGAGGGTCCATGCGAAGGTGGTGGTGCAGGCCGAGCCGAGGCCGAGCTTGCGGTCGCGGCGGATGAAGCGTCTCGCATCGTGCGTCGATCCTGCCAGAGTGCCCGGGAGAGGTCAATCCTGAGCGCCCAAAGAGCCGGGGGCGCCGGCACCGCTGACGCCGCGTGCTGCGAAGGTGTGCTACCCGTGACTACGCACCTCAGAGACACCCCCACCGGGTCCGTTTTGCTCCCGTCTCACCCCCCTTGGGGCCTGCGATCATGTGGGGTGCCACACGAGTCGCTCGATGTTGGCCCGAAAGCGGTGGCGGGAGAGCCGGGTCCAGTGGGTGGCTTCCTTACCCTTCTTGATCCACTACTCCGCCGTCCCGCGCTGGTTGTAGAAATGGACGACGGCGCGGTTCGTCCCGGCCTGATACTGGAAGCTCCGGTGAGCGTAGGAAACATTAACGCCAGTTCGCATCACGCGGCCCCATACAGCGGGCCTCCAAGACCCCCTGAAAGACCCCAGCGTCGTCGAGCCGCCGGCCCCGGAGGCCTCCCTGGAGCCGAGACCGCCCGGCTCTGATCCGGCTCCTGCGGCGCTCCGGCTCCCGGGACAGGGGCGTCGTCAAGGGAAGCGCGAGCCCCTGCCGCGTGAGCGGCCGGAGAAGCAGACGACAGCGATCCAACGAGGCGCGAGGCGGGCTTCACGCGGGCGGCCGCCCTCGCCCGCGCCCCGGGGCGCTCCTCAGATGTCGCGTGCGTCACCGCGACCGGCGGGCCGGGCGGCTCGCCGGTCGCGGGCCCACGCCATCGCGATGAAAGCCAGTGCCGCCACGGCCAGGATCGCAGCGAACAGCGCGGCGTCTTCCTTTAACCCCACCGCGCGGCGCAGCCGTTCGACCCAGTCGCCGAGGCCGTAGCCCACGCCGTAGCCCACGAGCACGGGCCACGGGACGTAGCAGATGGCGCCCAGGAGGTTGGCGGCGAAGAATCGGAGTGGCGGGAGCCCGCCCGCGCCCGCGAGTGGTCCCGCGACGGTGCGCAGACCCGGCACGAAGCGCGCCACGAATACGGCTCGCGCGCCGTAGCGCGCGATGAGCGCCTGGGCCTGCGCCACTCGCGCGGGCGGCAGCGGCAGGCGCGCGACGGCCCGCCGGCCGTAGTGCCGCCCCGCCCAGAAGCCCAGGTTGTCGCCGAGGCTTGCGCTCACCACGCCCACGAGGATCACGAGGGGCAGGTGGAGGTGCCCGTGCCACGCGAGGTAGCCGGCCAGGACGAGGACGGACTCCTCGGGCGCGGGCACGCCCGCGTTGCCCAAGAGGACGATCACGAGGATCGCGGCGTAGCCGAGGTGCTGGAAGAGGTGGCTCGGGTCGAGCACGGCGGGCGCGAGCATAGCACGACGTCCGCGGCGGCATTGACAGGGCGCGGCGCGTGGGCGACAACTGGTCGGGTATGCGCATCCTGGTGGTCGAGGACGACAGAAAGGTCGCGAGCTTCATCCGGAAGGGCCTCGAGGAGGAAGGGCACGCGGTCGAGGTCGCCGGCGACGGCGCCGCCGCGGTCGAGCGCGCCACCGACGGCGCGCCCTGGGACCTCGTGGTCCTCGACGTCATGCTGCCCAAGGGCGACGGGTTCGGCGTGCTCAAGGCGCTCCGCCAGGAGGGCCTCCGCATGCCGGTCTTGATGCTCACGGCCCGCGATGCTGTCAGCGACAGGGTCACGGGCCTCGATCTCGGCGCCGACGACTACCTGAGCAAGCCCTTCGCCTTCGAGGAATTCCTGGCCCGGGTGCGCGCGCTCCTGCGCCGGGGCGGCGGCGGGCCCGCGCCCGTGCTCCGGCTGGCCGACCTCACTCTCGACCCGGCCACTCGGGAGGTCCGGCGCGGCGCTCGCCGCGTCGAGCTGACGGCCCGCGAGCACACGCTGCTCGAGTACTTCCTGCGCAACGCCGGCCGCGTGCTGACCCGGCCCATGCTGGCCCAGCACGTCTGGGGCCTCGACTTCGACCCCGAGAGCAACGTGGTCGACGTCTACGTCGGCTACCTCCGTAGGCGGATCGAGGGGCCGGGCGAGCGGCGGCTCCTGCACACCGTGCGGGGCGTCGGGTACGTGCTCAAGGACGAGCCGTGAGGCCGCTGTCGATCCGCGCGCGGCTCACGATCTGGTACGCGGCAGCGCTGCTTGCCATCCTGGCCGTGGTGAGCGCGCTGTCCTACTCCGCCCTCCGCTGGAGCCTGCTCCAGCAGGTGGACGCCTCGCTCGCGACCGTGGCGCAGATCGTCCGCGAGACCGACGAGCGCGGCGCCGGCGGTTCGGAGGTCGAGCGGGCGATCCGCGAGCTGCTCGGCCCGGGCTTCTCCGACCAGTTCTTCCAGTTCCTCGACCCCGAGGGGCGCTCGCGCTTCCGCTCGGGGCCTCCGCCCGCCGCCGCCCTCCCGCTGTCGCCCGAAGCGCGGGAGAACGCCGCGCGCGGGCAGCGCACCTTCGAGACGCTCGAGGATCCGCGGGGCGGGCCGGTTCGGCTTCTGACCGTGCCGGTGCTCCGCTCCGGCCGGTCGGTGGAGATCATCCAGGTCTCCGCGCCTCTCGCGCGCACGCGCGAGGCGCTCGCTCGCTACCTGACGACGCTCCTGGCGCTGGTGCCGGTGGCGGTCGGCCTCGGGGCGGCCGGCGGCGCCGTTCTCGCCGGCCGTGCGCTGTCTCCGGTGCGCGGGATGTCGGAGGCGGCGCGCCAGATCACGGCCGAGGATCTGCATCAGCGGCTTGCTCGGCGGGGTGCCGATGACGAGATCGACCACCTGGCCGACACCCTCAACACCATGCTGGCCGGGCTCGAGGCGGCCTTCGCCCAGGCCAAGCGCTTCTCGGCGGACGCCGCCCACGAGCTGCGCACGCCGCTGACGGCGCTCAAGGGCGAGATGGAGGTGGCGCTTCGCGCGGCGCGCTCGCCCGAGGAGTACCGCCGGGTGCTCCAGTCGGGCCTCGAGGAGGTCGAGCACCTGATCCGCCTCGTCGAGGACCTCCTGCTCTTCTCGCGCTCCGCCGCGGCGCTCGGGCCGCCGCCGGCGCGGGTCGAGCTGGAGCCGCTCGTCCTGGAGGCGCTCGAGGCCGGCGCTCGCCGCGCCCAGGGCGCGGGCGTCACGGTTCGCGCAGATGCGCTCGAGCCGGCGGCGGTGCTGGGCGACGCGGGGGCGCTTCGCCGGGCGCTCGGCAACCTCGTGGACAATGCCATCAAGTACACGCCCGCCGGCGGCAAGGTCGAGCTCTCCCTGCTGGCGGGGGAGGGGCAGGCTCGCATCGTGGTCCGCGACACCGGCATCGGCATCGATCCCGCCGACGCCGCGCGCATCTTCGACCCCTTTGTGCGGCTCGACGCGGCCAGAAGCCGCGACGCGGGCGGCGCGGGGCTGGGGCTTGCCCTGGTGCGGGCCATCGTGGATGCCCACGGCGGCGCCATCGCCGTGGACAGCACGCCGGGCGCCGGCAGCCGCTTTACGATCAGCCTGCCGCTCGCGCCACCAGCCTGAGAAGCGTTTGGGCGCCTGAGAAGCTTCTCATCCCGGTCTCATCCTCCTCTCACGAGCGCCTGCTACGTTTGCTTGCGGCAGGAACTCAGCGCACTTCACTCACGAGGAGGATGACCATGAAGACGTTTCTCAGAGACACGAAGTGGGGCTGGCCCGCGCTGGCCCTCGTCGCCGCACTGGCCGTGGGCGGCGTCACGACGGGCTTCGGCCTGACCAATGGCGCGCAGCCGCCGCTGTGGACGGAACAGTCCGCCATCACGGCGGCCGCGCCGACCGTGCAGGCGCCCGACTGGGTCAAGATCGGCCGGGAGCTCAAGCCGGCCGTCGTCAACGTCAGCGCCAAGCGTGCTGAGACGGCGATGCCGGAGATGCAGGGCCCGTCCGGCGAGGAGACCCCGTTCGATCGGTACTTCAAGGACTTCTTCGGCAGCCGCCCAAAGCGCCACGCGCGCAGCATGGGCTCGGGCTTCATCATCAACCAGAACGGTTACATCGTGACCAACAACCACGTCGTCGAGGGCGCGAGCCAGGTGCAGGTCAAGCTCTCCGACGGTCGTGAGCTGCCCGCCAAGGTCATCGGGCGCGACTCCAAGACCGACATCGCGCTCCTCAAGGTCGAGGCGAGCGGCCTCAGCGTCATCCCGCTCGGCGACTCGTCCGCCAGCCAGGTCGGCGAGCCCGTCATGGCCATCGGCAATCCCTTCGGCCTCGAGCAGACGGTGACCACCGGCATCGTGAGCGCCACCGGGCGCGCCATCGGCGCCGGGCCGTACGACGACTTCATCCAGACCGATGCCTCGATCAACCCCGGCAACAGCGGCGGGCCGCTCATCAACGCGCGCGGCCAGGCCATCGGCATCAATACGGCGATCTTCTCGCAAAGCGGCGGGTCGGTGGGCATCGGCTTCGCCATCCCGATGACGCTCGCGAAGTCCGTCGTGACCCAACTTGCGGACTCGGGCAAGGTGACGCGCGGCTGGCTCGGCGTCGGCATCCAGTCGGTGACGTCCGACCTCGCGAAGAGCTTCGGCAGGGCCGAGACCACCGGCGTGCTGGTGTCCTCCGTGTCCGAGGGCTCGCCGGCCGAGCGGGCGGGTCTCAAGTCCGGTGACATCATCACGGAGTACGACGGGCGCAAGGTGGAGCGCGCCGCCGACCTGCCGCGCGGCGTCGCCGGCACGCCGGTCGGGCGCGAGGTGCGGCTGTCCGTCGTGCGCGACGGTATGCCGATGACACTGACGGCCAAGATCGCGGCGCTCGACGCGAAGGAGCCCGGTCAGGCCGACAGCGGTGAGAAGACCAAGCCCGCGCTGGGCCTGGCGGTGCAGCCGCTGACGCCGGCCCTCGCCCAGCAGCTGGGCGTGCGCGCGACCCAGGGCTTGGTGGTCCAGAACGTCCAGGAGGGCAGCCCCGCCGCCGAGGCAGGCTTCGAGCGCGGCGACGTGATCGTGGAAGTGGACAAGAAGCCCATCAAGAGCGTAGCCGAGCTCCGCGAGTCCGTGGACAAGCGCGCCAAGGGCAAGCCGATGCTCTTCCGGATCCAGCGTCAGGACGCAAGCCTCTTCCTCACCGTCACCGTCTAGCAGTCCATCTCAGCGAACCCGCCGGCGCCCCCAAAGCGCCGGCGGGCTTTCCGGCGGTTGACACCCGGCGCCTCCCACGGTATCGTTGCTCAGAATTCTGACCACAAGGGAGGAGAAGGGGATGAAGACCCTGCCATTTGCCGAGGCCCGAGCGAAGCTCAGCCTCCTCGTGGATCGCGTGGCGGCGATGGACGAGGAGATTCTCATCACCCGCAACGGCCGGCCGGCGGCAGTCCTGGTGAGCCCGGACGAGTACGAGGGATGGAAGGAGACGCGTGCGATCCAATCGGATCGCGAGCTCATGGCGGAGATCCGGCGGGGGCTGCGAGGACTCAGAAAGAAGGGGAGAATCTACACCCTGAAGGAGCTGATTCCGGACGAGTAGTATGCCGTGACGCCCCCCAGTCGTCTCCGGGTCCCAACCCGCCTCCAGGAACTGATCCGCGGCCTCCATCCCGATCTCAAGCGCAAGGTTCGCGCGGCCCTCGACGTTATCCGCGCTGACCCGTCGGCAGGGAAGGAGCTCCGTGATGACCTCACCGGGCTCCGGAGCTTTCGGCTCGGCCGGTTCCGGATCATCTACCGGTTCGGCCCGCGGCGCCTGATCGACCTGATAGCCATCGGCCCCCGTCGAGTCATCTACGAAGAGACGCTGCGCCTGCTACGCCGCGCCCGCAGGCCGTGAAGGGCGGGGTCAGGTCTTGCAATCCGACATCGGGCCTCAGGAGATGGTCGCTCGCGGCGGCGGAGCCGAGGAAGAAATGTATGATTGCAAGACCTGACCCCCCTGCCTACGGCGACGCGTTCATCGCTTGCACGACGTAGGCGAACAGCTCCTTGCCGAAGTCCGACGCGAGCTGCACCGAGTCGAGATCGGCCTCGACCTCATTGAGGTATTGAAGGCGCAGGACGTCGTCACCGACAAGCTCGGGGATGACCCCGGCGAAGAAGAAGCCGAGCGCCTCGATCGGCGCGCAGAGCTGCTGGGCGCCGGGATGGGACAGCGGCAGGTCGAGGCTGATCCAGTCGATGCGGCGGAAGCGTAGCTCGCGCAGCCGGAATCGCACGAGGTCGGCCAGGTCCGCGCCGTAGGCGGTGACGTGGAGAGAGGCCTCGCTCCACTTGGGGAACACCTCGACGCTGAGCTGCGCCGCGCTGGGGAATGCGGCGGGCTCCGGCCCCGCCTCGAAGTGACGCTCGAAGCGCCCGCGCTCGTAGATGCGCTGGATCATCGCCCGGTGATGCGTCGGCGGATACACCGCGCGCCGCGAGTCTTCATTCGTCTTGAGGAAGCTGAGCACGGTGGCCGTGCGCTTCGGCGCCGCGGCGCCGTCGATCTGCTTGAAGACGACGGTCGGCGCCTCGTCGGCGAGCTGTATCCCGGTTTCCGTGAAGCCGAGGGCGAGATTGCTCTTCTGCGAGAATGGGTGCACGGTCACGGCCTCGGCATAAAGCCCGAGCATGCCCTGTTCGGCCGTGCGGTGCTGGACGAACGCGAGCATCTGCTCGAGGAGGCGGTGGCCCCGGAAGCGGGGATCGACCATGCCCTCGCCCAGATAGCCGACAGGCGCACCGGGTCGAGCGACTTCCCGCGTCAGGCAGCTCACGATCTCGCCATCGGGCGTCGCGCCGACGCAGACCTCGAGCAGGCCGCCCTGCAGCATCTCCCGTATGCGGTCGGGGAAATAGAGGTAGTCGTCGGGCACGGTATAGCCGTAGACGGCATACGTGCAGCGCGCCACGGCGATGGCGTCGTCGGGCGTCATCGAGCGCACGGTCACTGGAGCGGTGGACGGCTCGGTCGACGCGGCCACCGGCGCCGCGCCCTTCCCGGCGATGTAGGACTCAATGTGGTCGAAGGGCAGGCGCTTGACGATCTCCACGCGGTTGCCCCGGGTGCCCAGGTTCACGAACCGCACGTCGTCGATGCCGGCCGTGAGCGAGGGGGCGGCCAGGGCCGAGCCCGTGCCCGCCTCCAGGCGGCTCCAGTCGAACGGTAGGCCCCGATCCTCCACGGCCACGACGAGCTGCCCAGGTCGTCGCAGGATCACCACGTCGAAGCTCGCGGGCTGCCCCGGCTCGAAGCCGTGCTCGATGACGTTCAGGCACACGTCCTCGACGGCGCGCGCGAGCCCCGCGACGTCGCGCGTGCCCAGACCGACGTGGCCCGCGACCTCGCGGACGAAGCCGAGGGCGGCGGTGAGGTAGTCGCGCTCGGCGGCCAGGCCGATGCGGGCGATCTGCCGTTCCGACGCGGGTTCTGCGCCTTCGACGTTCATCGCCTGGGCCTCATCTCGGACGCTCACCAGGCATCGTGCACGGTAGCCAGGACCGAGGGCAGGGCCGCCAGCACGTCCCGGAGGCACTGGCGAACACGGGCGATGTTCTCTTCCGCCTTCTCGGGGAGTCCCCCTCGCGACACGTGGGCGATGAATTCCTCGCGGGTCGTTGTGGTCAACAGGGACGCGTTGATCTCCAGCTGGAGGGCGTGGACGCGCCGGGTCCTGGGTTGGCCGAACGTGGCCACGATGTTGCCGCCGGTATAACCGCTGACGTTTTCGTGCACCTCGAAGCCGTGGCGGGTGAAGATCGCGGCCACGGTCGCCACGAGCTGCGGGGCGCAGGTAGCCTCGTGGCGCGTGCCGATGATCACCTGGTGGTCCTTCATCCGGCGCGGGCTGCCGGTGTGGCCATCGAGGAGCATCGCGTAGCCGTGGGCGTCACGGATCTGGGCGAGCAGGCGCTCCAGGGTCGAGTAGTAGGGGTCGTAGAGCGTCTGTAGCCGGTGTTCGAGGTCGGCAAGCCCGAGCGGGCGCGCGAAGATGGGCACGTCGCGCATGGTATGGGTGCGGACCACCCCACGTCGGGAGCGCACCTCGCCGTCGTGGCGCTCGAAGTCATCGCGGCGGCGATTAACGTCGACGAACATGCGCGAAAAGGGCGTCGCGAGGACGGTGGCACCGTGCTCGTGCAGGTCGCCGTAGAGATCGCCCGCAAAGGTATCGGCGAATCCGTAGGCGAAGGTCTCAAACCAGGGCTCGCCATAGTCGTCGCGGGTGATATGCGGCAGCGGCTGCGTGCCATAGTGCGGCACGCTCACCAGAACCGGCGTGCGCGTCCCCGGCAGCGGGTGTCTGACGATTGGGAATGACTGCTCGACCACGTGATCGATGTCTCAGGACACTAGAACGACGCGGTGATTTTCGCGCCCTTGGAAGTCTGGCACTCGCCCGTGCCGCCGCCGCCCATGCCGGCTCCTCCGGCGTCGAGATTGAAGCGACAGAGCATGGTCGTGCCGCGGTCGCCCTTGAGCGTGGCGACGGCCTTGTTCTCATACGTTTTGATGAAGGTCATGGCGTCCCGCCCGGCCCCCCACATGCTGTCGTCGATCTGCCCCTGGTTCTCTCCCGGCTCGTCTCCGGTCCAGGCCGGCTCGAGCGAGCTGCGCGTTATGCCGGGGCTCACGACCGTGTACTTCCCGGAAAACCGCTCGCCGTCGGGCATGACGGCCGACATCTTCCCGCTCTCGCCGAAGAGCCCCGAGTTCCACGTCATGGTGAGCGGCGACGCCTGCTGACCCGCCAGACTGACACGCCCGCTCACGGCCCCCGAGGCGCAGCCCAGGAGCGCCGCCGCCGACAGCGCGATCATCACGGCCCGCCCTGAATCTCTTCGAGGCATGCTCGGTCTCCCGGGATATAGAGGAAAGGTTCGTTGGCCGCCGGGCGATGATACCAGGCGATGATACCAGCCGATGATAAATGACGGCCGCGGTCGAGGCAAGCCGGGGCCCATGCTGGTATGCTGTGGCGGGTTTCGCCATGCGCGTCATCGTGGACCGGCTGTCCAAGACCTATCGCGACCGGAGCGGCCAGCAGCTGGCCGCCCTCGAGGACATCGCCCTCAGGGTCGAGCCGGAGGAGTTCGTGGCCGTCCTCGGCCCCTCCGGCTGCGGCAAGTCCACGCTCCTCGGCATCATGGCCGGGCTCCTGCCGGCGACGGCGGGCGAGGTCTTCTTCGAAGGCGAGCGCCGGGACGGCCAGCCGCTGACGGCCACGGTCTTCCAGGAGTTCGCCCTGTTCCCCTGGCGGACTGTGCGGGGCAACGTCGAGTTCGGCCTCGAGGAGCTGGGGGCGGCGCCTGAGGAACGGAAGGAGCGCGTGGCGCGTTTCATCGCCATGACGGGGCTCGAGGGCTTCGAGGACAGGTTTCCCCACCAGCTCTCGGGCGGGATGCGGCAGCGGGTCGGCATCGCGCGGGCGCTGGCGGTGGATCCGGCCGTGCTGCTCATGGACGAGCCCTTCTCGGCCCTCGACGCCCAGACGCGCACGCTCATGATGGAAGAGCTGCTCGGCATCTGGGAGCGGGCGCGCACGAGCATCGTCTACGTCACGCACAACATCCAGGAGGCCGTCTACATGGCCGACCGCGTCGTCGTGCTTTCGCGGCGGCCGGGACGGGTGCTCGACGTCGTGCCTATCGAGCTCAAGCGGCCGCGGCACGAGGGCCAGATGGGCGAGCCCGCCTTCGTCCACGCGCAAGAGCGCATCTGGGGGCTGATCAAGACGCAGGCCCAGGCGGCGCTGCGAGAGGGGCGCGCGTGAGCGGCCCGTCGCGCGTGGCCGTCCAGGACCGCGCGGCCTTCCTGCGCCGCCCCGAGCACCGGCTGCTCCGCGTCGCCGCGCTCGCCGGGCTCCTCGTTCTCTGGGAGGCGCTGACGCGCGTCGGCTGGATCCCGGCGCTCTTCCTGCCATCGCCGGTCGGTGTGCTGAGGGAGCTGGGCGAGATGGCGGCCTCGGGCCAGCTCTTCGTGCACGTCGGCGCGAGCCTGCGCCGGCTCCTGCTTGGCTTTGCCGCGGGCGGCGCCGCCGGCGTCGCCGTCGGGATCTTAACCGGGTTCTTCTCGCTGGCAGATGCCGTGGGCCAGCCGCTCATCGCCGCGACCTTCCCCATCCCGAAGATCGCGCTACTGCCGCTCCTGATCCTCTGGCTCGGCATCGGCGAGCCGTCCAAGGTCGCCGTCATCGCGCTGGGCGTCTTCTTCCCGATGGCGATCAACACGTACGCCGGAGTGCGTGAAGCGGACCCGTTGCTCGTGCGCGCAGCTGTCGCGTTCGGCGCGGGCAGGTGGAGCGTGATCCGGAAGGTCATCCTGCCTTCGGCCCTGCCGATGATCTTCGCGGGGCTCAAGCTGGGGGCGGGCACGGCGCTGCTCCTCCTGGTCGCGGCCGAGATGATCGCCGCCGACTCCGGCATCGGCTTCCTCGTGCTCCACGCGGGCAACATCATGGACACCACCAAGCTCATGGTGGGGATCGTGGTGCTGTCTCTCCTCGGCCTGCTCTCACACTGGGCGCTCGCTCGCTGCGAGCGGCTGGCGGTGCCGTGGCGATTTACCTAGGACCAGAACCGCGCCGGATCACGGCACTCGTCCTGGCGGTCTGCGCTGCCGCAGTCCTTTCGGGCACAGCGCCCGCGCAGGGCCAGCAGAAGGTCAAGATCGGCGCGCTCAAGCTGACCTCGTCGGCGCCGCTCTTCATCGGCGTCGAGAAGGGTTACTTCAAGGAGTTCGGCATCGAGCCCGAGCTGGTGTTCTTCCAGGCTGCCGCGCCCATCGCCACGGCGCTGGCGACGGGGCAGCTGGACGTCGGCGCCACCGGCGTCACGGCGGCCCTCTACAACATCGTGCTCGGAGGCGAGCAGATGTGGATCGTGGCCGACAAGGGACGCGAGTGGCCGGGCTACCCGCTCACAGGCATCGTGGTCCAGCGGGAGCTGTACGACGGCGGCCTGCGCGGGATCGGGGACCTCAAGGGCAAGCGCATCGGCATCACCACGCTGGGCTCGACCTTCCACTACCACCTCGGCAACGTCCTCGAGAAGGCCGGGCTCACGCTGGCGGATGTCCGCGTGGTGCCGCTGCAGACGATGCCGGCGGCCATGGAGGCGCTCAAGGGCAAGCAGGTGGACGCGATCCTCCTGCCTCAGCCCTTTCCGGGCGTGGCGGAGTCCCAGGGCTTCGGCAAGATCCTCTTCTGGGCCGGCGACCTCTACCCGTGGCAGGTGGCCACCGTCTTTTACTCGAAGAAATTCTCGGCCGACCGCACGCGGGCGGTCGATTTCATGAAGGGCTACGTCAAGGCCTCGCGCTACTATTACGACGCGGTGCTGGTCCAGAGGGCCGGCAAGCCGTCGCCCGGCGCCGACTACGACGAGGTGGTCCGCATCACGGCGAAGTACACGGAGGCGCGGCCCGAGGTCATTCGCCTCGGCTTTCCCTTCCAGGACCGGAACGGCCGCCTGCTCGTCACCGACATCGAGAGGCAGATGCAGTGGTGGACGCAGAACGGTTTCATGAAGCGCACGATCCCGCTCAGGAGTATTGTGGACACCTCGTTCGTGGAGGAGGCCGTAAAGGCCGTCCCCGAGAAGTGAACCCACTACGCAAGGAGTGCTCTATGCGCATGCGCCCGCTCGTGCTCGCAGGCGCCCTGTTGAGTCTCGTCCTGGCCGGGCCCGCCGCCGCCCTCGATGTCGGACAGAAGGCGCCCGACTTCACCATCGCTGGGACCGGAGGCAAGCCGGTCAAGCTGTCGGAGATGCTCGGCAAGGGGCCGATCGTCATCTATACCTTCATCCAGGCCTTCACCGGGACCTGAACCAAGGAGATCCTCGGCATCGACGGGGTCATGCCCCAGTTCGAAGCCGCGGGCGCCCAGGTTCTGGGCGTGAGCGCCGACCACGCGGCGACGCTCGACGCGTGGGTCAAGCAGAACCCGCTCAAGCACTCGCTTGCCTCAGACTTCCGCCGTACCATGCTGCCGGGCTATGGCGCCATGGTGACGGACGAGAAGAGCCCCATCTTCCGCTACGCCAAGCGCGCCTACATCGTCATCGACCGGCAGGGCGTAGTCCGCTACGTCAAGGTGATGGACAACCCGCTCGACCTGCTCCAGCCCGACGACCTGCTCAAGGCGCTCAAGGAGTCGGGAGCGTCATGATGCGCCTTGCGGCGGCGGTCGGAGTCCTGCTGCTCGCGGCGCAGACGGCCGCCGCCGCCCCGAACTGGGCCGCGCTCGAGGCGCAGCCCTACGAGCCACCGAAGCCGGCGCCCGCGTTCGAGCTGCCGGACCCCGACGGCAAGGTGACGCGCCTCGAAGATCTGCGCGGAAAGGTGGTGCTGCTCTTCTTCTGGGCGACCTGGTGACCGACGTGCCGGGAGGAGTTGCCTCCCGTCAACAGGCTCTACACGGAGCTCCGGTCGAAAGGGCTCGAGGTCAGGCTCGTGAGCTTCCGCGAGGACCCGGCGCTGGTCAAGCGCACGGCCGCCGAGCGCGGCTACACGGCGCCCGTCCTCGTTGACCGCAAGGGCGACGTCACGGGGCTCGGTTACGGTGTCTTCGGCCCACCGACGGCCTATCTCATAGACCGGCAGGGGCGGCTCGTCGCGCGCATCGTAGGCGAGCGGGACTGGAGCACGCGGGCGGTGAAAGGCCTGCTCCTCGAGATCCTGAAGCAGCCCGCCAAATAGTCCCGGCGCGTCGTTGCCCCGTTGCGGCGGGCCTGCTATCATTTCCCCCGCCGTGACGCCCCCCTTCACGAAGGTCCTGATCGCCAATCGCGGTGAAATCGCGGTGCGGGTCATCCGCGCCTGCCGCGAGATGGGCATCGGCACCGTCGCCGTCTTTTCGGAGGCCGACCGCGAGGCTCTGCACGTGCTCCAGGCCGACGAAGCGGTGGCCATCGGCCCCGCGCCCGCCGCGGAGAGCTACCTCAACCAGGACACGATCATCGCGGCCGCCCGCGCCACGGGCGCCCAGGCGATCCACCCGGGCTACGGTTTCCTCGCCGAGAATGCCGCCTTCGCCGAGGCGTGCGCCGCGGCCGGGCTGGTCTTCATCGGTCCGCCGCCCGCCGCCGTGCGCTCCATGGGAGACAAGATGGCCGCGCGCCGCGTGGCGGCCAAGCTGGGCGTGCCGCTCGTGCCCGGCACCTCCGAGCCTCTCGCCGACGGGGCGGAAGCCGCGCGGGTGGCGAGAGAGATCGGCTATCCGGTGATGATCAAGGCGGCCATGGGCGGCGGCGGCAAGGGTATGCGCCTCGTGCACGCCTACGCCGAGCTTGAAGGCGCCCTGCGTGCCGCGCGCTCCGAGGCGGGCTCGGCCTTCGGCGACGCGTCCGTGTACATCGAGCGGTACATTACCGAGCCGCGCCACATCGAGATCCAAATCCTGGCCGACGCCCACGGCACCGTCGTCCACCTGGGTGAGCGCGAGTGCTCCATCCAGCGCCGGCACCAGAAGCTCGTCGAGGAGAGCCCGGCTCCATGCGTGGACGCGGCCATGAGGCGGGCGATGGGCGAGGCCGCCTGCAAGATCGCGGCGGTGGCGGGCTACGTGAATGCCGGCACCGTCGAGTTCCTCGTGGACCGCGACCGCAACTTCTACTTCCTCGAGATGAACGCGCGGCTGCAGGTCGAGCACCCGGTGACCGAGTTCGTCACCGGGCGCGACCTGGTGCGCGAGCAGATCAGGATCGCCGCGGGGGAGAAGCTCGGCTACACGCAGGAGGACATCGTCTTCAACGGCCACGCCATCGAATGCCGGATCAACGCCGAAGACCCCGACGCCAACTTCATGCCCTCGCCGGGGAAGATCCTGGGACTGCGCGCGCCGGGCGGCCCCTGGGTGCGCGACGACTCGGGCGTCTACGAGGGCTACACGGTGCCGCGCTACTACGACACGCTGATGGCCAAGCTCATCGTCTGGGCGCCGGACCGCGAGGCCGCGATCGCCCGTATGGATCGTGCGCTCGCCGAATACCACGTGAGCGGCGTGCGGACCACACTGCCCGTCCTGCGCCGCATCATCCGGCATCCGGACTTCGCCGCGGGCAAGCTCGACACGCACTTCATGGAGCGCCTGCCGGGCGGCCACGGCAGCGGCTCGCGCCGCACCGTGGCGCTCATCGCCGCCGTGCTCGAGGCCTACGAGCGCGCGGGACGCCAGGCGGCGCCGCAAGCGGCGCAGGGGCCGGGCCCCTGGGCGCGGTCAGGGCGGCCCGGCGGTTCTAAGTGGCGGGCGCGGTGAAGTTCGAGGCCCAGCTCGACGGCGACGTCATCCCCGTGGACGTCACCGGCTCGGGCGGCCGCTACCGCTTGGCGCTGGGCGAGGAAGTCCTTCACGTGGACGCGCGGCCGACGGGCGGCGGCGGCTGGTCGCTGCTGCTGGGCCAGGCGTCGACGGCGGCGGACGTCACCGAAGAGGACGGGTGCTTCGTCGTCCACGTCGAGGGCGAGGCTTACGCGATCCGCGTGGAGGAAGAGACGCGCTACATCATCCGCACGCGCGGCGGCGCCGCAACGGCCGGGGGGCAGGTGCTCAAGGCGCCCATGCCGGGCCGCGTGGTGCTCGTCGAGGTCGCCGTCGGCCAGGTGGTCAAGCCGGGCGACGGTCTGGTCATTCTGGAGGCCATGAAGATGGAGAACGAGTTCAAGGCTGGCGTTACGGGTACAGTTAAAGAAATCCGCGTCGAGGCCGGCCAGGCCGTGAACCCGGGCGACGTCCTCCTCGTGATCGAGTAGCCCGTGGCAGTTCCCGCGATCAGGTACAGGCAGGTCAACAAGTGGTTCGGCCCGCTCCACGTGCTGAAGGACGTCACGCTCGACGTCGCGCCCGGCGAGGTGGTCGTGGTCTGCGGCCCGTCGGGCTCGGGTAAGAGCACGCTCATCCGCTGTGTCAACCGCCTCGAGCCCATCCAGCAGGGGGAGATCTGGGTCTACGGCGAGCCGATCAGCGGTAATGGCGTCAACCTCTCGAAGCTCCGCGCCGAAGTCGGCATGGTCTTCCAGTCCTTCAACCTCTTCCCCCACATGACCGCGATCGAGAACATCATGCTCGCGCCGATGAAGGTCAAGGGCCTCTCCCGGGCCGAGGGGGAGAAGATCGCCCGCGACCTCCTGGCGCGCGTCCGCATCCCGGACAAAGCCGACAAGCACCCGGCCAATCTCTCGGGCGGCCAGCAGCAGCGGGTCGCGATCGCGCGCGCGCTCGCCATGCAGCCGCGCATCATGCTCTTCGACGAGCCGACCTCCGCGCTGGATCCCGAGATGATCAACGAGGTGCTCGACGTCATGACCGACCTCGCCAAGGAGGGCATGACCATGATGGTGGTGACGCACGAGATGGGCTTCGCCCGCCGCGTCGCCCACCGCGTGACCTTCATGGACGAGGGCCAGATCGTCGAGGCCGCGACACCGCAGGACTTCTTCTCGGCTCCGAAGTCCGACCGCGCCAAGGACTTCCTCTCCAAGATCCTGTCCCACTAACCTTAAGGAGGTAGCGCATGAAAAGGGTTTTGGCTCTTGTCGCGGCGCTGGCCGTGCTCGCGTCCTCGGTGACGCCGGCCTTGGCCCAGGCCCAAGGCACGCTCGAGAAGATCAACCAGTCCGGTACGCTCACGATCGGCACGCGGACGGGCTCGCCGCCCTTCGCCTACGTCAACAGCAAGAACGAATGGGTCGGCTTCACCATCGACCTCGTGGACGAGCTGATCAAGCCCGCGCTCGAGAAGAAGCTCGGTAAGCCGATCAAGGTCGAGAAGAAGGAGTCCACGCCGCCCACGCGCATCGCGCTGCTCAGCTCCAACGCCGTGGATCTTGTCGCCGGCACGATGACGGACACCCGAACGCGGCGCGACAGCGTGGACTTTTCTATCACGTTCTTCGTGACGGGCGCCCAGTTCCTGGTCAAGAAGGGCAGCAAGATCCGCAGCATCAAGGACATCGACGGCAAGCGCATTGCGGCCCAGCAGGGCTCGACCAACGCCAAGATCATCCGGGAGAAGGCGCCCAAGGCCCAGCTGCGCGAGTTCCCTGACCAGCCGGCGGCCTTCCAGGCCCTCTTGCAGGGGCAGGTGGACGCCTTCACCAACGACGGCATCCAGCTGGCCGGCATCAAGGCCAAGGCGCCCAACCCGGCGCAGTGGGAGATCGTGGGCGACTTCTACTCCTACGAGCCGTACGGCATGGCCATGCGGAAGAACGACGCGGATTTCCGCAACGTGGTCAACGGCGCGCTGATGGACGGCATCGAGTCCGGCAAGTACTTCGAGATCTACGACAAGTGGTTCGGGCCCAAGGGCGAGCTGCCGTATCCGATGTCCGCCGGAGTCCGCACCTTCATGCTCTACCAGGCCGTCCCCAAGTAGGCGTCGATTTCTCTCCATTCCCTCCCTCTCCCCTCAGGGGAGAGGGTGAGGGGGCCGAGGCCATGAGACGCAGAGTGCTGAGGTTCCTCCTGATAGTTGCCGTCGCTCTCTGCTCGGCGCCTTCCGTTTCGAGCGCGCAGCAGGCGAGCAAGGTCTACCGGGTAGGCTTTCTGAGCTATGGAGGGTGTCCGATTCGTCCTGACATCATGGGCCCATTCCGCCAAGGGCTGCGCGAGCTCGCTTACGTCGAGGGCCAGAACATCATCATTGAATGCCGAGGTGCACCAGGGGCGGCCGACCGACTCTCCGGCTTCGCAGCCGAGTTGGTTCGTCTCAAGGTAGATGTCCTCGTTACTCAGAACACGGCAACGGCCCTGGCGGCCAAGCAGGCGACGAAGACGATCCCGATCGTCATGGTTAACGTCGGCGATCCCGTCGGGAGCGGGCTCGTGACCAGCCTGGCGCGACCTGGAGGCAACGTCACGGGCTTGTCTTTCCTCGCCCCCGACCTAGTCCCCAAAGCTCTCGAGTTCCTCAAGGCGGCTGCTCCCTCGGTGTCTCGGGTGGCGGTATGGATGGACCCGACGAATCCTGGCCAGACGTTGACTGATAAGCAGA
>DASYVT010000151.1 GCA_035936835.1 Candidatus Methylomirabilota bacterium
CGGTCGCGGTTCCTGAATGTGATCGGGTCGGTGATGACCAGGACGGCGTCCGCCCGCTGGGCCGTGATGGCCGCGAAGGCGGCCTCGAGCTCATCCGGCTTGCGTACCTCGATCGACAGCAGGGTGACTTTGAGCCCCGGCGCTGCGGCCTGCATCGCCTTGAAGCCCAGCACCCCGCCGTGGCTGTTCGGGTTCCAAAGCACCGCCACCCGGCTGGCCTTGGGCACGGCCTCCTTGAGGAGAGCCAGCAGCTTGGCGTCCATCTCGGGCAGGAGCGATGACATGCCGGTGATGTTGCCCCCCGGACGCGCCACGCTCGCGGCAAAGCCGGAAGCGACCGGATCGCCGGCTGACACCATGATGATGGGAACCCACATTTTCGATTTGAAGGCGGAGCATCCTGGGCCATAATTGCTCAGCACCCGCAAGAAACGTGGCTCTCGAGGGTTCCTCGCTGACGCGGAGGGCGCCACCCAATGGGTGACGCGAAAGCTGGCCCGGTTCGCCTCTCGTTCAACCCCCAACTCCGCGTCGAGTTCCATGGCGCGACGGTGACCTCCTACGCCGGGCTGCTGTTGCCACGCGAATTGGACGAGCGGCTCGGCCTGAGCGCCCTGATCGAGCGACCCCCCACCGAACCCCGCACGGGACGTAACCGCCAATTCCCTCGGGCGGACCTGTGCCGACAGTCCGTCTAGAGCCGCCTGGCAGGGTACGAGGATACCACCGATGCGGAGCGGCTCGCCGAGGACCCCACCGTTCGAATGCTGGTCTCCCGCGAGCGGCGGGAGACGACGGTCACGTCGAGTCCGTCTGCTATCATCCGCGCTTCGTCTTCAACCACGAGGGCGACTGCCTAGCCGCCACACTCCGGCCGGGCAACGTCCACAGTGCAGACGGATGGGGGAAGATCCTTCTGCCCGTCATTGACCGGTCCCAGGCTCGAGGGCAGACCGTCGTCGTCCGCGCCGACGCGGCCTTTGCCCTCCCGGCCCTGTACGAGACCCTGGAGCGGCGAGGCGTGGCGTACGCCATCCGGCTCCCGGCCAACGAGGTGCTGGAGCGGGCCGTCGAGGACCTGCTCATCCGGCCGCGCGGCCGGCCGAGCCACGCCCCGCTGGTCCGCTACCCGAGCTTTCAGTATCGAGCCGCCTCCTGGGACCGGCCTCGGCGCGTGATCGCGAAGGTCGAGCATCGCCTTGGGGAACTCTTTCCTCGGGTGGACTTCATCCTCACCACGCTCACGGGGACGAACCGCGCCGTCGTCCACTTCGACAACCAGCGCGGGACGGCAGAGCAGTGGATCAAGAAGGGCACAGACGCCGCCTAGTGGACGCGCCTCCATTGCCACGCCTTTCGGGCCCACGAGGTGCGGTGGCTCCTCGGGGTCATCGCCGACAATCTCGGCACCCTCCTGCGTCGGCTCGCTCTCCCCCTGACCATGCAGAGTTGGTCGCTGACGAGCTTGCAGCAGCGACTGTTCAAGACCGGCGGCCGCCTGATCCGGCATGTCCGGTACTTCATCCGCCAGCTGGCCGAGAGCAACTTGACTCCGACTCTCTTTGGGCAGATCCTCGGGCGCATCGAGCGGCTCGCGGGGCATCCGACGTGATTCCCGAGTCCTGCACAGGGAGCGGAGGAAGGAGCAGCGAGAGAGGGCCGCGGTGGCGGTGTCGTTGCACGACACGGTCGGAGTGACCACACTCGGAGGCAACGGGCTGCACCGGCCTCAGGGGATCCCAGAGTGGCTGCCGTTGCGTGTTGGGACGTGTTGACGAGCTGGCCCGCTCGGTGGACGCCGTCACCGGGGCGGCGATCGGTCCATATCGGAAATCCCAGCTGAACCTTTTCGGAGGGATCAATGATGCCACGGCGTTCCGTCTTCGCACTGACCGTGGTCCTGACGTTTCTCGTGGCGGCATGTGCGGCGCATGGGACGGAGGACAGTGAGAACGCGAAACTCATCGAGGCGCTCAAGGGCGCGAGAGTGTCGTTGGAGGCAGGATTGTCGGTCAGCGAGCGTCTAGGCATACCAATCTCCGCGGAGTTTGAGATAGAAGATGGGCGCCTCGAATTAACCGTCTACATCACAAAGGGGGCCGAACTCCTGGACGTCACCGTGGACCCCAAGACAGGGGTGGTGGCAAGCGTCGAGCCCATTGCGGATGGCAAGGAAGTGCGGCTGGCGAAGGGCTATCGTGAGGCGATGCTGAAGGCCAGGGTGTCACTCCGTGCGGCCACCGAGCAAGCGGTGAAGGCGAACCCAGGGTTCCGGGCTGTGAGCATCGTGCCCATGCTGAAGGATGGGCATCCGGTTGCGGAGGTGGTGCTCTTCAGGGGCCAAGAACTCAAGGAGATCTCAGTGGCGCTAGAGTGAGGCCGGCAGGCCTGCCCATCCCATGCGTACAAGCGTGGAGGGCGCTACACAGCCACGGCGCCCCAACGACGGCGGTGACGGCAGGTGACGTAACGCTGTGCCAGCGGATCCCCTCTACATGGGAATGAGCCTGCGGCAGCGCCATCGCCATTCCAGCTCGACAAATTCGCATCTTCCTTCTCTTCTGGATTGCCTTGGCAGGGGCCGACAAGTGGCGGCGGTCAAGGGCGAACGGAGGCCACTTAGCCGACTGCGTGGACGCCGTGAGGTCGGGTTTGATCACAACATCTTATCCAATTTGCCACCTTGAGAGGTACACTCCAATGCTATCCTGACGATCCCGGTGTTCGAACCTGACCCCTGTGGGAGGCTGCGTCATGGCCCAAGAACCCTCCGTCTTTTGGTACCGTGAAAGTGGCACACCGTATGAGTATCACAGCTTCGCCGCACGGTCCTTCCTGTTCACAGGGCGGACGGCATTCCAAGAGGTTGCCATCCTCGACACCCAGGAGTACGGGAAGATGTTGGTCATTGACGGGCGGACGCAGTCGGCCGAAGAAGACGAGTACATCTACCACGAAGCCCTCGTGCACCCGGCGATGCTCACTCATCCGGCGCCCCGCCAGGTACTGATCATTGGGGGCGGGGAGGGCGCGAGCCTGCGGGAGGTCCTGCGCTATCGTACTGTCGAGCGTGTCGTGATGGTGGACATCGATCGGGAACTCGTGGAGCTCTGCCAGAAGTGGCTGCCGGAATGGCATCAGGGTGCGTTTCAGGACCCACGGGTCGAACTCGTGTTCGCCGACGGCAAAGACTACATCGAGCACACCTCGACGACCTTCGACGTGGTCATCGTGGACATCTGCGACGCCTTGGAAGAGGGCCCGGCGTTAGCCCTCTACACGGAGAGCTTCTATCGAGGTGTGCAGAGGCGCTTGGCCGCAGGGGGGCTCCTTGTCGTACAGGCGATGGAGCTGTCCGGCCTCGATTACGTCGATCACGTGCAGGTGCGTGACACGCTCAGCCTGGTCTTCCAAGTCGTGAGATCCTACGTCACCTTCATCCCCTCGTTTTGGGCCGACTGGGGGTTTCTCATCGCCTCGAATAGCCTGGATCCGGCCGGCGTGGCGCCTGACCTCCTGATGGACCGTCTGCGCACGAGGGGAGCCACCGGCGTCGAAAACTTGGCGCCCCAGCTGGACTTCTACGACCCCGACGCGCATGTCCGCATGTTTGCGCTGTCGAAGGACGTCAAGGCCCGCCTGAACCATCAGACACTGCCTAGGGACACCCCACCCGCCCGCGCTCAATGACCTGGGGTCGCTTTCTCTGGCGCTACGCGACCCACCGGAAGGACCTGTGCGCGGCCCTCCTTGGGCTGGCGGTCGTCGTGGCGGCGGCGGAGCTGACGCTCCCGTGGCTTCTTCAGCAAGCGATTGACACGGCGCTTGGAGAGGCCCACGGCTCGAGCCTCGACCGCTGGGTCCTCTGGATGCTGGGGCTGCTCGCGCTACTTTACGTCGCGCACGCGGGGCTCCTCCAGGTGGAGGCGCGCGTCCTCTACGCCGGCTCCTACGCCCTCCGCCGCCGGCTCTACGTCCACTTCCACAGCCAATCCCTGGCGTTCTTTCATCGCCACAAGACCGGCGAACTGATGCATCGCGTGACCAGCGATGCGGCGCTCTTCGAGGATCACGCGGTGGAGTTGTTCAGCGATCTGCCGTTTGAGGTCCTCACCGTAGCAGGCGTCTTGAGCGTGATGGCCTGGTCGGACGTGCGGCTGACGGGCCTGGTGGTCCTGTTCCTGATTGTGGCTTCGGGGATCACCGCCTATGTGGGGCGGCCCCTCCCGACGTTGCGGAAGTCCATCCAGAACATCGGCTCCCGATTGGCCGGTCGACTGCAGGAGACGCTCGCCGGTATTCGCACGGTCCATGCCTTCAAGAGCGAGCGGTACGAACTTCAACGGCTTGACGAGGCGAACCGCACGATCCTGCACGGAGAGCTTCGGGCGGCGGGCCTTGAAGCCCTGTTGGTGCCGGTGTTCGAGCTCATGGAGCTGCTGGGTGTCGTGGTGGTGGTCTGGTACGGGGGGCACCTCATCCTGGGGAAGCAGATCACGGCCGGCAAACTCGTGGCGTTCATGGCATACATGGAGATCCTCGCGGGGCCCGTCAGCCGGGTCGGAGGCTTCTACCGGCATCTCCAGACCTGCCGCGCCGTCGGTGCTCGTTTGCAGGAGCTTCTCGCCGACCACGAGCCGCTGCCGGCTTCGAGCGGTCGGCGCCCCAGTGAGGATCGGTGGGATATTCGGATGGAGACGGTGTCGTTCCGCTATCCGGGTAGTACCCGGGAGGTGCTGCGAAACCTCACCGTCACCGTGAAGCCCGGCGAGGTGGTCGCCGTCGTGGGGCGGAACGGCGCGGGCAAGAGCACGCTAATGGATCTCCTGTTGCGCTTCTACGACCCGACCGAAGGCCGCATCGTCGTGGGGGGGGTCGATCTCAGGGAGTGGGATCTTGATCTCTGGCGGAAGTCCGTGGGGCTGATGACGCAGGACGTGTTCCTCTTCTACGCGACGATCGCGGAGAACATCGCCTATTGCCGACCGGAGGCCAGCCGGGAGGAGATCGAGGAGGCGGTGCGCGAGTCGGGCGCTGACCGCGTCATCCGCCGACTTCCGCAGGGCCTCGACACCGTGGTCGGGGAGCGGGGGGCGAAACTGTCCGGGGGGGAGCGCCAGCTGGTCGCCCTGGCCCGGCTGTTCTTGAAGCAGCCGCGGCTGCTCGTACTGGACGAGCCGACGGCCCATCTGGACGGCGAGGCCCTGCATCAAGTCGGAGCGGCGCTCAAGCCACTCATGGCGGGGCGCACGACCTTCGTGGTGGCCCATCGACCCGAGACCATCCAGCTTGCGGAGCGGATCCTGCTGCTCGATCAGGGAGGTCTGATCGCAGATGGATCCCGCGAGGCCCTGCATACTGACAGCGGGCTCTACCGCACGCTTTTGGCCGAGATGGCGGCCGCCCCTGAGCGGCGACGAGCGTAAGCGGGGACCCATGCAGAGGCTGGGACGCCATCTCATCGTGGAGCTCTTCGACTGCGCCCCCGAAATCCTGAATGATCTGGAGGCCGTGCAGACGATACTATTGGCGGTCGCTCGGCGCGCCCGGGCGACCATTGTCGGAAGCACGTTTCACCAGTTTTCTCCGTTCGGACTCAGTGGGGTGGTGATCATGAGCGAGTCCCACGTGTCGATCCACACCTGGCCGGAGCATCGGTACACTGCGGCGGACATCTTCTCCCGCGGTGAGGCATTCAGGCCGGACGTGGCAGTTGAGTCCGTGATTGCGGCGCTCGGCGCCCAGCGCGTGTCGGTGCTCGAGGTGCAGCGCGGTATTCTCCCGACGTCGCTCGGTCCCGGAGCTGTGGCGGCGGCCCGCACGGCCCCAGCTACGTATGAGCACGGGAGGGCGACGGGTCAGCCCAGAGTGCTCGGATGAGGAAACACACCTGCTTGGGTGGCTGGGTGACCTCGTGGTGTGTCCTGATCGCGCTCGGCGCGATGCTCATCGCGTCTCCTGCTGCGGGGGATGACACCGCGCCGCTGGCCCTCGACGACTTTTTCCCCCTCGTGACCCGGAGACCTGTCCTCGAGCGAGAGCTCTGGGTCCGAGTGAGCGACACGAAGAGGCGAGACGGCCGAGAGTCGACGATCGCCCCAGCTCTGGCGATGCCGATTGTGTCGTGGTGGCAGCTGACGCTTGAGATGCCGGTCGTGTTCACGAATCCACGATTGGGAGATGGCGCGGGGGGGACCGGTGACCTCGAACTGGAGAGCAAGTTCCTGGTGTTCCAGTCGACTGACTCGCGCACGCAGCTGTCGACAGGGTTCAGCCTGACACTGCCGACGGGCTCGGAACGGCGGGACCTGGGTGGCCAGTTGGCCATCGAACCGTTCCTCTCGGCTGGCACGATGCGGGGCCGGTCATACCTCGTGGCGGAGATTGCGTACGGCTGGAACCTGAACGACGGAGGGCCGCACCCGAAAGGGCAGACGCTGACGGCAGGCGTGGCGGCGGGTTATGCGGTTCGGCCGTGGCTGATTCCTCTGTTGGAACTGACGACGGTGACCAGAGTCGGAGGTGCCCCTCAGCCAGGGGATCGGGATCGTCGGGGGCAGCCACAGCTCTACATTGGCCCTGGCGTGAATTTCCAGCTCCTCCGAGAGGTGACGCTGGGCATCGGGTTTCAGCTACCGGTGACGAACGCGAGAACCTTCGACTACGCCCTCCATGGCACTTTGAACTGGAGCTTTTAACCCCTCGCTAGGTGTAGCCGGACACGTGGAGCTCTCCTGGACCGTGGACCGCTTCCCCGCCGAGTGTTACAAGCTCCGTGATCGTCGCCGAGGTGTGGTGAACTCTTGATTTCCTCATCTAGCGCCTTGCCGAGGGGTACTGCAGGTGCCTTATGTGGCCTTAGAGGAGGCCGGGGAGAGAGAGGGTCTCGAACCACCCGCGGGATTCAAATCCGCTGGACCATGGTGTTGAGTCAACATCGGGTACGTGGCTAACCGAGAACAGCAAGCGTGTAGCGGACTGTAAACACGGGCTCGAATGGCGACTGACCTCCACGTCCAGGTTCGCAGCGAACTGGATTCGGTACCATCGCTCAGCGAAATCCAGTCCAATTGCCATATTCCCACTTAGACGATCGATTTGCCGGCGTCTACCATCAGCGTGGCGCCGGTGATGTAGGAGGACTCGTCGCAGGCCAGGAAGAGAATCGGGTAGGCGACCTCCCGCGGCTCCGCCCAGCGCCCGAGGAGGTTGTCCTGTGAGCGCTGGTCGCGCAGCTGGGCTTCTGAAACGCCCTGTGCGGCGGCGCGGCGGATGTGAAAGGGCGTGATCGTCCCGCCCGGGCACACCGCGTTCACGCGGATGCCGTGGGGCGCTTCCTCAACGGCCAGCGCGCGGGTGAATCCGAGCACGGCGGCCTTGGTCGTGTCGTACTGGCCCATGCCCGCCCGCCCCTTGACGCCGTAGACGGACGAGACGTTGACGATGGAGCCCCGCCCGCCGAGCCGCAGCGACGGCAGCGCGGCCTTGCAGCAGTACGCCGTGGCGAGAACGTTGACGCCGAGGATGAACTCCCAGCCCTTTGGGTCGGCCGCCGCCAGCGGCGCGTAGAGCCTGACGCCGGCGACATTGACCAGGGTATGCAGCGCGCCGAAGGCCGCGAGGGTGTCGTCCACGACGCGCTGGGCCTCCACCTCGCTGCTGAGATCGGCGACCATCGCCGAAACGCGCGCGCCGGCCACCGCCTTGGCGATGCCGGCCGAGGCCGCCTCGACCGCGGCTTTGTCGCTGTCCACGAGGGCGACACTCCCACCCTCTTCGGCGAATAACCGGCCCGTCGCCTCTCCGATGCCGCCTCCCCCGCCTGTGACGAGGGCGACGCGCCCAGTCATGCGCGAAGCCATGCTGCTCCGCTCAGGCCAGGGTCAGGTGGCCGCCGGGCTTGGCGACAACGCGCCCCATCGCGCCCTCGACCCAATTGGCCCCAGCGGGCAACAGGAAGGAGGTCGAGCGCACGCAGAAGGATTCCGGGCTGGCCTCGGCGGGCAGCTCCCCTCGCTCGTGGAGCGCCCTCGCCAGGCCCATGAGCCGCCTGCGGACGTGAATGATCGCCGTATCGCTCGTTCCCAATCGCTCCTGAGTGCGATCCACGATGGGCCCCTGGCTCTCCTGGATGGCCTGGTCCTGCACGCCGAAACCCGGGATGCCGCAGAACATGCGGGTGCGGTGCGCCTCCCAGTCCATGCCGTAGTCGTTGCCGCGGTTGGCCGCGGTGCGCACGTCGCCGTAGGCGTCGGACGTCGCCGGCGCATAGTCGCAGACATGCGCCCCCTTGCCCGCGATATGCAGGGCCCGCTCCTCGTCCGTGAGCTCGCGGTCGGGGTGCCACGTGACCATCCAGTTGACGACATGCGTGTCGTCCATGGGCACCCAGATATGCGACTGCGTCATCTTCTCGTCGCGGTCGGTCGGCGGCATCGTGTAGAAGGGCATGAGGAACTGGCTCACGCGCCAGTAGTGCTGCCCGTCCGGCCACGACCGCCGCGCGCCGATGAGCGCCCCGTAGTCGGTGTCCGCCACCTCGAAGCGCGGGGCGCGGTCGGCCGTCTGGACGGTCTCGCCGATGCCGAAGCTCGCCCGGTCGAGCTCGCGCGCGATCTCCGTGTCGGTGTGGCTGATCGGCGCGTGGAGGAACGAGATGTGGCTCGAGTCGATCCCGCCCTCGAGCGCCTGGAACCAGTTGCACTCCTGGACGCGCTTGGAGATGAGCGTGTGGGGCTCCGGCAGGAGGGTCCACTCGAGCTGCGGCAGCGGGGGCGGTGGGCTCGCGGGCCCCCCCGCAGTTCCCCCCG
>DASYVT010000152.1 GCA_035936835.1 Candidatus Methylomirabilota bacterium
TGGACCATGCCGAAGGCGGCGCGCCCGACGGCGCGCATGGTCAGCGCCGCGATCATCATCGGCACGATGCCGCCCAGGAAGAGGCCGATCACCACCTTGGCGTCGAGCAGGTCGATGGTCTTGAGCGCGACGGACTCGGTAACGGCCGCGTAGAGCGCGAGCGCCGTCAGCGCCGCCGAGCCGATGGCGAAGCCCTTGCCGATGGCCGCCGTCGTGTTGCCGAGGGCGTCGAGCTTGTCCGTGACGGCGCGTGTCTCGGGCCCGAGGCTCGCCATCTGGGCGATGCCGCCCGCGTTGTCGGCGATGGGGCCGTGAGCGTAAGTAACATTAGCGCCCTCCGGCGGCAGTCGCCCCTCTTGTGGCTCCCGTCCCCGTGACATAAGGTGCCATACTCAGACGCTGGCCCCCCAGGAGCCGATGCCACAGCGGCTCGTACGGGCGCAGTCTAAACCTCGACGTGGTCCGGGATGACCCGAGGCCACGTCGAGGCTGTTCGGCACAAGACCCTAAGGCCTATTCTCTGAGATCACGCGAGGTCGAAGCGATCGAGGTTCATCACCTTGGTCCACGCGCTGACGAAGTCCTGGACGAACTTCGCCTGCGCATCCGAGCTCCCGTAGACCTCCGCCAGGGCCCGGAGCTGGGAGTTCGAACCGAACACGAGATCGACGCGCGTGCCGGTCCACTTGAGCGCGCCCGTCTTGCGATCGCGCCCTTCGAACGCGTCCTTGGCGTCCGATGCCGCCTTCCACTCCGTGCCCATGTCGAGCAGGTTCACGAAGAAGTCGTTGGTCAGCGCGTCCGGCCGCTTGGTGAAGACGCCGTGCTTCGTCCCTCCGGCGTTGGTGTTCAGGACGCGCATGCCGCCGATGAGCACCGTCATCTCGGGCGCGGTCAGCGTCAGCAACTGCGCCCGATCGATCAGCAGCTCCTCGGACGACACGGGGTACTTGCCCCCGAGGTAGTTTCTAAAGCCATCCGCGACCGGCTCGAGGACGGCGAAGGAGTCCGCATCGGTTTGCTCCTGCGAGGCATCCATGCGACCCGGCGCGAAGGGCACCGTCACCGCGTGACCGGCGTTCTTCGCCGCCTGCTCCACGCCCGCGCAACCGGCCAGCACGATCAAGTCGGCGAGCGAGACCTTCTTGCCGCCAGACTGCGCGCGGTTGAACTCGCTCTGGATGCCCTCGAGCGTCTTGAGCACCTGCGCCAGTTGGGCCAGCTGATTGACTTCCCAGTCCTTCTGCGGCGCGAGGCGAATGCGCGCGCCGTTCGCCCCGCCGCGCTTGTCGGAACCGCGGAACGTGGACGCCGACGCCCACGCGGTCGAAACCAGCTCCGAGACAGACAGCCCCGACGCCAGAATCTTGCCCTTGAGGGAGGCAATGTCCGTTTCATCGATCAGCTTGTGATTGACCGCGGGGATGGGGTCCTGCCAGATGAGCTCTTCGGCAGGAACCTCCGGGCCAAGGTAGCGGGCGCGCGGGCCCATGTCCCGATGCGTTAGCTTGAACCACGCTCGCGCGAAGGCGTCCGCGAACTGATCCGGGTGCTCGTAGAAGCGCCTCGAAATCTTCTCGTACGCCGGGTCGAGCCGCAGGGAGAGGTCCGTGGTCAGCATGGCTGGCGCGTGACGCTTGGACTTGTCGTGGGCATCCGGAATCGTGGCGGCGCCTGCGCCCCCCTTCGGTCTCCACTGATGCGCGCCCGCCGGGCTCTTCGTCAGCTCCCAGTCGTAGCTGAACAGGTTCTTGAAGAAGTTGTTGCTCCACTTCGTGGGCGTTTCGGTCCACGTGACCTCCAGACCGCTGGTGATCGCGTCACCGCCTTTGCCCGTGCCGAACGTGCTCCGCCAGCCGAGGCCTTGCTCCTCGATGCCCGCCCCTTCGGGCTCAGGCCCCATGTACGACTCGAGGCCGGCGCCGTGGGTCTTGCCAAAAGTGTGACCACCGGCGATGAGCGCCACCGTCTCTTCGTCGTTCATGGCCATGCGCTTGAACGTCTCGCGAATATCCGTTGCCGCCGCGATCGGATCTGGATTGCCGTTCGGGCCTTGCGGGTTGACGTAGATCAGCCCCATCTGAACGGCGCCGAGCGGATTCTCGAGATCTCGGACGCCGGAGTACCGCTTGTCCCCCAGCCACTTGTCCTCCAAACCCCAGTAGACCTCCTCCGGCTCCCAGACGTCCGGACGCCCGCCGGCGAACCCGAAGGTCTTGAACCCCATCGATTCCAGCGCGACGTTGCCCGCGAGGATCATGAGGTCCGACCATGAGATCTTCCGGCCGTACTTCTGCTTAGTCGGCCAGAGCAGTCGGCGCGCCTTGTCGAGGTTCCCGTTGTCGGGCCAACTGTTGAGGGGTGCGAAGCGCTGCTGGCCGCTACCGGCGCCGCCGCGGCCGTCGCCGATGCGGTACGTGCCGGCAGCGTGCCATGCCATGCGAATGAACAAGGGTCCGTAGTGGCCGAAGTCAGCTGGCCACCAGTCTTGCGAGTCGGTCATCACCGCCGTGAGATCCTTCTTCACGGCCGCCAGGTCGAGGCTCTTGAACTCCTTGGCGTAGTTGAAGCCCGAGCCCATGGGATCGGAAAAGGGCACGATCTTGAGGTTCAGTTGATTGGGCCACCAGTCTCGGTTCGTCGGGCCGGCGCCAGCCGTGTGCGTGAACGGGCATTTTCCTTCGGTTGCCATCTGTACTCTCCTTTCGTCTGTGGGTCGCCGACATCACCTACGTCATCCAACACTCGGACCAGGGCCGCCAGTAGACCGCAGTCGCCTTCGGCAAGCGGTGTCGCGAGGCCGGCGTCCGGCCGTCCTCGGGGACCCGGCGCTACGGCGGCGGACGGCGCGCGGCCCGCCCACGGCCCTTCCTGCGGCAGGCGGCGCAGCGCCCGTAGAACTCGATTCGGTGATGCGTCACGCTGAATCCGCCCGACGACGCGACCCGGCTCACCAAGGCGCGCGAGTGGGGCTCGGTGAGCGGCCCGGCCACGTCGGCGATGCGCCCGCAGGCCAGACAGGTGAAGTGGTGGTGCTCGCTCAGGTTGCAGTCGAAGCGCGTGTGAGGTCCGGGCAGCTCCTTCACCAGTCCCTGGGCGACGAGGAGCCGCAGGTTCCGATACACGGTGCCGAGGCTCACCCGCGGCAGCCGGCGCCGCACCATCTGGTGCACGGCCTCGGCGGTTGGATGAGCGGTACTCCCGCGGACCACCTCCAGCACCAGCCGGCGCGGACCGGTCAGCCGGAGGCCGACGCCGCGCAGGGCCGCCGACGCCCCGTCCCGCCTCCGCGCGACCGGGCTCTTATCAGGAATAATTGTCATAACGGAACGCAGCCTAAACGCGAAGCGCCCCCGTGTCAAGGAGTCGTGAGGAGGAGTCGTGAGGAGGAGCGAGCGCATAGGAAGGACTAACGCCACCTCCGCTGGGGCCGCGGGCGTCCGACCCGGACCGGGCGCCCCCGGCGGTGGATCCGCAATGGCCGCTTCGAGGGGGCGAAGGTGAGGGGCGGCATCACGATCGCCCGCTGCCCGGCGCCGCCGTGGGGTGGTGGGCAAGGGGCGGGCAGGGGGGTGTGGCGCCGGCCGTCGGGGGCCGGGTCGAGAGCGGCACTGAGGGGCGGGCTACGGGAGTGCGGCGGGCGCGGGTGGGGCGGGGCCGGGTGGCGCAGGGGCGCCGGCGCGGGCGCGGTGGGCGAGGAGGGCCTGCACGGCGCGCGGGTCCTGGACGGTGGCGAGGCCGCGCAGCCGGCCGCCACAGCGGGGGCAGGCGAGGACATCGAGAGCGAGCACGCGGCGCATCAGGGCGGCGCAGGTCCACGCGCCGGGGGTGCCGGCAGCGCGGGGGGTGGCGTCGACGTGGCGCGCGGGGGACTCTGGGTGCGGGCGGCCGGAGCGGACACCCTGTGAGCGCCCGCGCGCAGGCGGGGCGAGGAGGCCGTGGGACACGACCAGGTTGACCGCGGGGCGGGGGATGATCGCCGCGAGCTTTTCCAGGCACTCGATGGGCTCGAAGAGGAGCTGCGAGGTGCCACCGCGCCAGACCGTCTTGAGCGTGACGAGGACGCGCCCGTCGGCCCGGAGCTGGAGGCGGTCCTGGGCGAGCGGGGGGCGGAGGAGGGAGCGGCCGAGCTGCTCGAGGCGGGCGCGATCGTTCGGGGGGACCCAGACGTTGGCGTGGAGATCGAAGCCATCGAGCTGGGCCTGACGCGGGCCGCGGGAGGTGACGTGACCGAGGTTTGGCTCACCGCCGAGGCGGCGGACGCGGGCACCGGCGCGGGGGCCGAGGGCGACGCGGCCCTGGACGGAGGCGCTGGCGAGGCCGGCCAGGACGGG
>DASYVT010000153.1 GCA_035936835.1 Candidatus Methylomirabilota bacterium
CCGGGGACGCGCGGGCGCGCGGAAACGCAGTGGATAGACGGGTGGCAAGGACGTCATCGTAGGACGACGAGAGCTCTAGGTCAACTGGGAACGCTGAAGTTTCGGCTCAGCGGGGGTCGGTGTCAAGGGGTCAAATCCGCCAGCAGTGGCGCAATTTCACGCTGTAACAGGGCTTTTTCGGGCGCATCTGTAGCTTGAGCGCGTCGGCGTACTGAGGGGTCATCTAGCAGCCCTGCAATTTCGTCCGTAGGCCAGCGGTATCGAGCGATACCGGCAGCCTGGGCGGGTCATATGCGTGACGCCCGACAGCGAGGCGTGACGGGCGAATGAAGTTGCAGAAAGTGGAGCGCCACCACTGCCTCGTGATTGTCCAGCTTCTTGCAATAGCCGTTGGTCAGCCGGGTGAAACGCCGCATCCCCATCCGCATCGTCAGGTTCTGGCGCTTGACGTGTGACGTGGACACGTCCGCATCAATGGGTGCGCCGGAGATCGGGACGCGCTTGCAGCTCATGAACCGCGCCGGGGAGTAGCGGCGCTGGCCCTCGCGCGGGGCCTCTTGTAGTTCTTGACGAGCTGGGGGTAATCCTCGGGATCAGTCGAAGGCGTCTGGGTAGGCGGTCCGCGATGCAAGCTCAATCGACAGAAGAAGGCCGCTGGCCGTCACGTGGGGCCGTGGCTCCGTCGTCAGGAGATCATGAATAGTCACGGTGCTAGGCAACCCGAACTCTGCGAGGGGCAGCTTTACGCGCGCCGCGTCGTCCTCGTTTGGATTCTCGACGTTAGCGAACACGTAGAACGCTCAGGATCGCCCTGATAGCCCTTTACGAAAACGCCCATCCCGACGAGCTTGTCTCTCGGGAGGCGGTCCAGCACCTCAAGCGCGCGGAGTGCTTCTAAGGGGCCGCGCACCTCGTAAACCCATTCGCGGTAGGTAGGCTCCGGCTCGCTCCCGCGCTTGGTCTTCTTCTTCGCCACGCGCCGTGACGCTCGCAAGCCCACCGTTTTCGTGCGCGTCTAGGCCCTCGGGCGTTCCAGCGAGCCTTAGCGGCCCTCCTGACGATCTGTGGTCGGCGTTTAGCCGTCAGATTGGCAGCCCGGGCCTTGCCGCCCTTCGACCCACCCAGCCGCCCCAGGCGACGGCGGCCGGGTTCTTCTCCCCTGAGTCAACGATCTTTTGGATGAGATCAAAAGCGGCCTTGTTCGGGTCTGTGCTTGGGCGTCTAGGCATGAGCCTAGAGTCGCGCGTTTACCGGTGAGCGCGCACGGGCATCCTCGCGCAGCCAGAACAAGATGAACCAGCCGAGCAGCGGCAGGAGCGCAAGGACGTACCCGATCCCAGGGCGGTAGCCGCGCGAGGCGAGCAGAGCAGCGGCGATCATTCCTAAACCCCAGCCGTACAGGAAAGCGGTCGTCACGTGCAGAGCGGCGAGACCGGACGCGCCGACAAGAACGACGCCGTAGGCAGCTAACGTCCACCACAGGGCGCGACCCACCTTCCCCGTCTTGACCGTCCAATGCATGGCGCGACCCGCCTTCCTCATTCGCCGGGCAGTCTAGGGACCCCTCGAAATTGCCCCAACACCAATCCGCCCGGAAGCCCCATTTCGTCCACTATTTCTCCCGATGGCCGCGTTTGCGGAGCTCCAGTTCACGGCTCTTGGCGGCCAATGCGAGCTGTTCGCCGCGGGAGCGGGCGACCTGGCCGGCGCGCGGGCCTGGCTCGACCAGATGCACGACCGGCTCACTCGCTTCAGCCCCGACAGCGAGCTCGCGCGCCTCAACGCGGCCGCCGGCCGATGGATCGACGCGAGCCCCGAGCTCGAGGCGCTGTTACGGCAGTCGCTCGTCGCGTACGCGATGAGCGGCGGATTGGTCCACGTCGGTGTGCTGCCGGCGCTCCTGGCCGCGGGGTACACGCGCGACTTCGCGGCCGGACCGACGGCAGCGAGCGGCGATGCGATCGTCGCCCCCCCGCTCCCGGAGATGCTCGAGGTGGACGGGCATCGCGCGCGGCTGCGACCGGGCACGTCCATCGACCTTGGCGGCATCGCGAAGGGCTGGCTCGCCGATCGCGCCGTCGAGCGCATCGGCCCGAACGCGCTCGCGAATCTCGCGGGCGATCTGCGTGCCCGGGGCGCCGGACCCGCGGGCGAGGGCTGGCCCGCCGGGTTCGGTACGACGACGGTGCTGCTGCGCGATATCGGGGCGGCCACGAGCGGCACCGAGGGCCGGCGATGGGGTCCGCGGCTGCATCACCTCATCGATCCGCGCACCGGCAGGCCCGCCGAGACGGATCTCGTCGAGGTCTCGGTGCTCGCGCCGACCGGCGCCGAAGCGGAGGTCCTGGCGAAGACCGCGCTGCTGCTCGGACGGACCGAGGGGGCGCGCTTCCTCGATGCGCATTCGTTGGGGAGCTACCTGACCTAGCGAAGCGGCCGCGCC
>DASYVT010000154.1 GCA_035936835.1 Candidatus Methylomirabilota bacterium
ATCCTGGGCGTGGCCGCGGGCTGGTACGCGCGCGAGTTCGACGCCGTCGGCGTGCCCTTCAAGGAGCGCGGCAGGATCTTCGAGCGCAACCTGGACATCCTCCTGCGTCTCTGGACCGACGAGCGCGTCACGCTCAAGGTCGACGAGTTCAACCTACGCGAGGCGGTCCTGGTGCCCCGCACCGCCCAGCGCCCGCGGCCGCCCGTCCTCATCGGCGGCTACGTGGACGCCGTGCTCAAGCGCGCGGGCACGGTGGGTGACGGGTGGCTGACCTATTTCTACACCCCCGAGAGCTTCACCAAGTCCTGGCAGAAGGTCCAGGCCTTCGCGAGGGAAGCCGGGCGCGATCCATCGAAGCTCACGGCGACCAACCAGCTCGCGATCTATGTCGGCAGGAACCGCGCCGAGACCGAGAAGGATATGCGCCACTGGCTCTCGACAGAGTGGGACACGGCGGCCTGGAGCGAGTCCACCATCGAGCACGCCATCCACGGCTCGCCGGAGGAGTGCGTCGCGCAGCTACGCGCCCACGTGCAAACCGGCGTGAATCGGATTATCCTCATCCCGTACCGATACGAACCCGAGCAGGTGGAGCGAATCGCCAAGGAGGTCTTGCCAAAGCTATGACCACGTACATCGACATCAACTGCGACATGGGCGAGAGCTACGGCCGCTGGACCCTCGGCAACGACGAGGGCGTCATGCCCCACATCACGTCCGCCAACATCGCCTGCGGCTTCCACGGGGGCGAGCCCCACGTGATGCGCAAGACGGTCGAGCTGGCGCTCAAGCACGGCGTGGCCATCGGCGCCCACCCGGGCCTGCCCGACCTGATGGGCTTCGGCCGGCGGCGCATGGAAATGTCGCCGCAGGAGATCAAGGACATCCATCGCTACCAGGTCGGCGCCCTCGGCGCCTTCGTCCATGCGGCGGGTGCGAGGCTCCAACACGTCAAGGCCCACGGCATCCAGTACCACATGTTCGAGGAGAACCTGGAGCTGGCCCGCGCCTCGGCCGAGCAGGTGCTGGAGCTCGACCCGAACCTGATCCTCATGGTCATGGCGATGACCAAGTACGACGCCGAGGCGCGCAAGACCAAGGTGCGCGTCGCCGCCGAGGGCTTCGCGGACCGCGTCTACGCCGACGACGGCCAGCTGGTCTCGCGCAAGCTTGGTAAAGACGCGCTGGTCTCCGATCCAGCAAAGGCTGCCGAGCAGGCGGTGCGGATGGTGATGGAGCAGAAGGTCAAGACGATCACGGGCAAGACCATCAGCGCCAAGGTGGACACCATCTGCATCCACGGCGACAGCCCGGGCGCGGACAAGATCGTCGCGGCGGTGCGCGAGGGGCTCGTCAAGGCGGGCGCGACCGTCAAGCCGCTGCGCGACTGGTTCAAGGGGTAACGGCACCCGGGCAGGACCGGCAAGCGGCGACCGGTATCGCGTACCGATGCTGAAGGAGATCCTGCGGGAGTACTGGTCCAACCGGCCGATGGAGCTCGCCGCCGCCCTGTCGTACTACACGCTGCTCTCGCTCGCGCCGCTGGTGTTGATGACGGTCTCTCTCGCCGGTCTGGTCTTCGAGCGCGCCGCCGTGGAGGGCAGGGTCGTCAGCGAGATCCGCGGGCTCGTCGGGCACGAGGGCGCGGAGGTAGTCCAGACCGTCATGCGGCACGCCAACGACCGGGGAAAAGGCGCGATCTCGCTCGCTATCGGCATGATTTTCCTTCTCGTAGGCGCGACCACGGTGTTCGTCCAGCTGCAAGACTCTCTCAATCGCATCTGGAAGGTTGACACGACCCTGCGCCTTGGCGCGATCCAGAGCTTCATCAAGGAGCGCCTGCTGTCGCTCGCCATGGTCCTGGGCATCGGGTTCCTTCTGCTGGTCTCGCTACTCGTCAACACCGCGCTCACCGCCGTCAGCGACTCGGCGCGCGTGACGGTCGGCGGCTCACCGGTCTTCCTGCACGCCGTCAACGCGCTGGGCTCGTTCGCGGTCATCACCGGCCTCTTCGCCATGATCTTCAAGGTCCTGCCCGATGCGCCGGTGACCTGGCGCGACGTCTGGTTCGGCGCCGTCCTGACCTCCGTCCTCTTCACACTCGGCAAGTTCGCCCTCGGCCTCTACCTCGGCCGCGCCGGCATCGGCTCGGCCTACGGCGCCGCCGGTTCCCTGGTGGTGATGACGGTGTGGGTGTACTACGCGTCGATGATCCTCTTCTTCGGCGCCGAGCTGACGTACGTCCGATCCAGGCACGCTTCGGCCGCGCAGAGCGGCTAGAGCGGCGAGTCGTGCCCTCAGCGCCGGCCGCGCGCCCCCGCGAGAATCCCCTCGAGCGCCTCGGTCGCGCGGTGCCAGTCGAAGCGCGACGTCACGAAGTCACGGCCGCGTTCGGCGAGACGATCTCTCAGCGCGCGATCCGTGACGACGCGCTCGAGCCCCTGCGCCAGCGCGGCGACGTCGCGCCGCGGCGCCACCAGCGCAGTCTCACCGTCCTTCGCATAATCGCGGCAGCCGCCGTTGTCGAAGGTGATGAGCGCGGCGCCACAGGCCATGGCCTCCATGGGCGGCATGCCGAGCCCCTCGTCCCAGGACGGGCAGAGGTAAATGGGACACCGGCTGTAGAGCCACGCCAGGCGCTCCTGGGGCAGGTTCTCGTGGAACTCGTCGTACGGCAGCGTCTCGCGCGGGCGCTTGACGCCGAAGCCCACCAGCAGGACTTCGGGATGCCGCACCTTGACCGCCGCGATCGCCTCGAGCCCTTCGCGCACGCCCTTCCACGCATAGTCGTGGTGGAGCATGAGCACGCGGAGGGCGTCGTCCGACCGCGCGCCCTCCACCGGATGGAAGAGTTCACGGTCCACGGGAGTGACCAGGACCTCGGCCGCACTGCCGAAGCGCTCCCGCATGATGTCCTTGAGCCACGTGGAGATGACGATCTTCTCGAGCGGCAGCGCGTACGTCGCGTCCACCCGCGCGGGGTCGCCGTGGTAGAGGCTCTCGTAGTGCTGGACGAAATAGAACTTGGCGCCGGCGCTCCCGGACGCCCGCGCGACGGCATCCGCCGACTGCCACGCCGTGGCGATGAGCGCATCGGCCTTTAGACGCGCTGGATCCCACCCCGCCACCCAGCGCATGCGGGCGCGGAAGCCCGGGATCCAGTCCGGCCCCTGTCCGCGGACATTGCGCCACCAGGCGAGCCAGGGCCGCTTGGCGGGCACTACCACAGTGACGTCGTGCCCGCGCCCGGCGAGGCGATCCGCGTAGGTCAGGATGGCGCGCACGCCGCCGGCGATGCGGATATGCGGCGCGAGAAAGGTGATCTTCAAATGGCCATCGAGACCTGGCCGCCGCGGCGGTAGGCGCCGGGGTCCAGCACCACGTTGATGCAGTAGACTTCGCCCGAGCCCATGGCGCGATCGAGCGCGGGGCGCAGCTGCTTGGGCTCCGTCACCTGCACGCCCTTGCCGCCGAGGGCCTCCACCATCTGGTCGAAGCGCGTGAAGGGCAGCGAGGTCGCCACCTGGCGCTCGGCGCCGAAGAAGGAGAGCTGCGGGTTGCGGATCTGCCCCCAGCCGCCGTCGTTGCCGATCACCACCGTCATCGGCAGCTTGAAGCGCACGGCCGTCTCCATCTCCATGCCGTTCAGCCCGAAGGCGCCGTCGCCCGCGATCAGCAGCACGCGCTCTGCCGGGCGGAGGAGCTTGGCCGCGATGGCGAAGGACGGCCCGACGCCGAGGCACCCGAACGGCCCCGGGTCGAGCCACTGCCCCGGCCGCTGGAGCGAGACGATCTTCGACGCGCAGCCGACCACGTCGCCGCCGTCGCCGACGACCGTGGTCTGCGCATCCACGACGGCCGCCAGCTCATGACCGAGGCGGTAGTGGCTGATGGGTACGCTGTCGGAGAGCCGCTCCACCATGAGCCGCTCCTGGCTCTCCGTCTCCTTCTTCTCGACGGCCTGCCGCCACGCCTCGAAGCGCGCGCCCACGTTCTTCGGGAGCGCTTCCTTCGCCTCTCGCAGCGTGAGACCGATATGAGACGCGAGCCCCAGCTCCAGAGGCCGGTTGCGCCCCAGCTCGACGGGATCGCAATCCACCATGACCACCTTGACGTGTTCGGCGAAGGACGGCGGCCTGCCATAGCCCAGACGGAAGTCGAGCGGCGTGCCGAGGACGAGGACGAAGTCCGCCTGCCCCAACGCGAAGCCCCGGGCCTGAGAGAAAGCGAGCGGATGGCCCGCGGGCAGGGACCCGCGCCCGGCGCCGTTCATGAAGACGGGCACGCCGGCGGCCTCTGCGAATGCCGCGAGATCGGCCGCCGCGTCGTCCCAGTAGACACCGCTCCCCACCATGACGATGGGCCGCTCGGCCTTCGACAAAAGATCGACGAGCTTCTGGACGGACTCCGGATCGGCCGCGAGCGGCCGCCGGTGAACGTACCCCGTTGGGATGGGAGCGAGGCGATCCTCGACCATGGTCATCAGGAGATCCACGGGAATCTCAACGAAGACCGGGCCCGGCCTGCCGGTCAGCGCCGTGCGAATGGCCGTCGTCAGGACTTCAGGGATCTGCCGCGTCTCGGACACTGTCCACGAGCCCTTGGTAATGGGCTTGAGGAGATCCACCTGCTCGACTTCCTGAAGGGAGCCGAGGCCGCGCAACCCGAGCGGCGCCGCGCCGCCGATCAGCAGCAGAGGGCTCCGCGCCGAGTACGCATTAGCCACGCCCGTGACGGCATCCGTCACGCCCGGCCCCGCCGTCACCACGGCCACGCCGATATTGCGCGTCAACCGCGCGTAGGCATCGCCCGCGTGCGCCGCCGCCTGCTCGTGGCGCACGTCCACGACCTCGACGCCCTCGGTGATGCAGCCGTCGTAGATCGGCAGGATGTGCCCGCCGCAGAGCGTGAAGATATGGCCGACGCCCGCCTGCTTGAGCGTCCGCGCCACGAGGTGTCCACCGTTCAGATCCGCCATGTGACTCCTTCCCGGATTGGCAGGTCTTCTACCAGAACTTCTCCCACTTGACGCTCTTCCGATCCATGCCCTTCTTGACGAGGGCGTCGCGGACGGCATTGACCGTGTCGCCGCCGCCGCAGACATAGACCATGAGCTTGTCCACGCTGTGGACGAGCCGGTCCACGACGGCGGCGGCCTCTCCCGCTTCGCCGTGCCAGCCCGCGGGCGCCTCGCGCACCGCCGCCACGTAGGTGAAGCCCGGGTAGCGCCGCGCGAGGGAGCGGAACTCGGCGTCGTAGAGGAGCCACGAGGGGTCGCGTGCCCAGTAGATCAGGATGGTCGGACGACCGTAGCCCGTCTCGTAGAGCTCGGCAAGGATCGACAGCACTGGCACGATGCCGATCTCCTCGGCGACGAAGACGGCGCGGCGCGGGTCGGCGCGGTTGAAGGTGAAGCCGCCCGTCGGCCCCTTGAACTCCACCGGGTCGCCGGGCTTGAGCGCTCGCAGCCATTGGGAGCCCATGCCACCGGGGGCGACGTCCACGGCCAGCGTGATCGTCCGCTTGCGCGTGGGTGACGAGAGCATGGTCCAGGCGCGGACGATCTTGGGGCCGAAGGGCACTGAAATCCACTGCCCCGCGTCGAAGTCGAGCACGTCCGGCTCGACCATGCGGAGATCCACCTCGATGACCTCGGGGCGCGGCCAGCGGATGCCGGCCACCTCCGCCCGGCACTCCCTGGGCTTCTGCGCCAACTACCGGCCCCGGAACTTCGGGAAGATCTCGGCGGCGTACGTCTCGATCTGCTCGGCCTCGTCGGCGGCGTCGCAGATCGCGTTGAGGACGAAGTAGGAACAGCCGGCCTCGATGAAGCGCTGGAGCTGCTCCGCGCACTGGTCCGGCGTGCCGATGATGCCGTACTTCTTCGCCAGCGGCGCGAAGTCCTGAGCGTAGCGCGTCGAGAGCCGCTCGACCCACGCCCGCTCGGCGCTCTCGTAGTCCTTGCCGACGGTGATGAAGGTCAGGTGCGCCTTCGTGAAGCTCTCGAGCGAGCGGCCCGCCATCGCCGCGGCCGCCTCGATCTTGGCGACGCTCTGCTTGTAGCGCTCCGCCTGGACGACGTAGGAGATCCAGCCGTCGCCCTGCCGTCCCGCGCGGGCGAGCGCCGCGTCCGAGCGGCCGCCGATCCAGATGGGCGGCGCGGGTTTCTGCACGGGCTTGGGGTCTATGCTCACGCCCTCGAACTCGGTGAAGCGCCCCTTGAAGCTGGCCGGCGAGTCGCGCCAGAGCGTGCGCATGACGTCGATGCCTTCAGTAACGCGCGCGCCGCGTTCCTTGTGGGGAATGCCGCAGGCCTCGAACTCCTTTGGGTTCTCTCCGCCGACGCCCACGCCGAAGATGAGCCGGCCTCCTGAGAGCGCGTCGAGCGTCGAGGTGATCTTGGCGGCCACCGTCGGCTGGCGCAATGCGAGGAGGTAGACGCCCGCGCCGAGCTTGACCCGGCGGGTGATGCCGGCGTACGAGGCCAGGAGCGTCAGCGACTCGTAGAGCGGCGAGCGAAAGGAGACGTGGTCGCCCGTCCAGAGCGAGTCGAAGCCGAGCGCGTCCACGCGGCGCGCGATGGCGAATTGCTCCTGGGGCGGGTGCAGGGAGAGAAAAGCGCCGAAGCGGATGGGCGGCATGGGTTACCTCGGGAAGGCGTCCTTGACCCCGCCGTCCACCGTGATGGTACAGCCCGTGGTCTTCGCCGAGCGGTCGGAAGCAAGGAAGAGCACGGCCTCCGCCACATCCTCGGGCAGGATGGGCACGGCCAGGATGTTGCGCTTGCGGTAGAAGTCCTCGAGCTGCTCGACCGTGATCCCCTGCGCGCGGGCGCGCTCGCGCCGGACGTCTTCCGACCAGAGCTTGGAGTCTCGGAAGACGGCGTCCGGGTTGACGATGTTGGAGCGGATGCCGTGCGCTCCGCCCTCGAGCGCCAGCACCTTGGCCAGCTGCGCCTCGGCGGCCTTGGCGGCCGAGTACGCGGCGAAGTCCTTGCCCGGCGACATGACGTTCTTGGTTGCGACAAAGACGAAGGCACCGCCCAGCCCCTGCGCCTTGAGGACGCGCATCCCCTCGCGTGCCACGAGGAAGTGGCCTGTCGAGTTGACGGCGAAGGAGCGCTCCCAATCCGCGAGGCTCATCTGGTCCACGGGGGAGGAATGCGCGATGCCCGCGTTCGAGACCACGATGTCGATACCGCCGTAGGCCAGCACGGCTTCCTCGAAGCCCGAAGTCACGGACGCTTCACTCGATACGTCCATCCCGACGCCGATCGCCCGTCCCGCGCCCGAGCCCGCGACGACTTCGTCGGCCACCTTGCGCGCCCCGGCGGCGTCGAGGTCGGTTACGACGACGTGCGCCCCTTCGACGGCCAGGCGGAGCGCGGCGGCGCGGCCGATGCCCGAGGCCCCGCCGGTGACGAGCGCGATGCGGCGCGCCAGTTCCTTCTCCGGAGGCGCCTGACTGAGCTTGTAGAGCTCGAGCGGCCAGTACTCGACATCGAACGCGTCTTTGGAGGACAGCGAGACATATTTGCCGAACGAGGTCGCCGCGCCCAGGACGGAGATCGTGTGGTGGTAGATGTCGTTGACGATACCGGCGGTGCGGTGATCCTTGCCCGTGGTGAACATTCCCAGGCCCGCCACCGTGATCACCCGCGGGAAGGCGTCGGTCAGCGCCGCGCCGCCCGTATTGTGGGCGTTGAAGTACGACGTGTAGTCGGCGACGAAGCGTTCCACGGACGCCTTGATGGCAGCGGTCACCGCCGCGGGATCCCGCGGATCGCCTACGGGAGCGAAGCATGGCAGCCGCTTGGTGTAGATGGTGTGGTCTGGAGTCGCGGGCCCGATCGTCGAAAGCGCCGCGGCCTCTTTCGAACACGCGAACTCGAGGACGTCTGGCGCGTCGTCGAAGGCCATGACAACACGGCGGTCTCTGCCGACGAGCCCCCGCAGCGCGGGAGCCACGGCCAGCGCGACGCGCCGCCGCTCCTCGGGCGATCCGGCGGCCACGGCGCCGCCGCCGAAGCGCGCGCGGCCTTTGGCCCGATGCTCGATGGCCTCTTCGGCCCGGCCGATCAGCTCCATCGTCGAGAGATACGCTTCCTTGACCGTGGCGCCCCAGCAGATCGTCCCGTGCTTCTCGAGCAGGAGCGCCTTGGCCTTGGGATGGCGCTCGAACGTCTCGGCGACCTCGCGCGAGATCAGAAAGCCCGGGCGCCGATACGGCAGCGCGATGACGTCGCCGCCGTAGACTTCGGATAGGACGTCGACGGAGCGATCATTGTTCGTCAGCGAAACAATTGCGTCGGCATGCGTGTGGATGACCGCCTCGGCGGGCAGGAAGCCGTGCAGCAGCGTCTCGATGGACGGCCGCGGGCTCGCCGGCTCCTGGAGGGCATGCGCCAGGTAGTCCACCATCTCCTGGTCGCCCATGTCTTTGCGCTCGAGGAGCGCCAGGATGTCGTCCATGCGCACGCCGGGGAAGTGCTTCTTCTCGATGCTCTTGAGGTCCGATCCCGAGCCCTTGACGCGCAGGACGCGGACGTCCCGCCCTCGATAGTCGCGCTCTACGCGCTTGATCGACGTGTTGCCCCCGCCCCAGACGACGAGCGAGGTCTCGGCGCCGATCAGCCGCGAGGCATAGACAAGGAGGTCGAGGCCGTCGAGGTTTTTCGCCGCGGCGTCGTCCCAGCGCGAGCGCATGGCGACACCATACCCGAATCGCCCTCGTGGTACAACCGACCCATGGCCGGATCCGAGCCGCTTTCGCGCGAGGTGCAGGCCTACTACGCTCGGGGCATCGAGATCGGACGCCTCTTCCGCGGCCACGGCACGCTCGAGCTCGCCCGCACCCAGGAAATCATCCTGCGCCACCTGCCGCCGCCGCCCGGCGCCGTTCTCGACGTGGGCGGCGGCCCCGGCATCTATGCCTGCTGGCTCGCCAGTCGCGGCTACGGCGTCACGCTCATCGACGCCTCGCCCCTCCATGTCGAGCAGGCTCGGGCGGCGTCGACCCGCCAGCCGGAGCATCCGCTGGCTGGCTGCCGGCTGGGTGATGCGCGCCGACTGGATGGACGGGATGCGAGCGCGCGGGCGGTGCTGCTGCTGGGCCCGCTCTACCACCTGACCGAGCAGCGCGATCGCCTGCAGGCGCTGCGGGAGGCGCGCCGGGTGCTCGAGCCCCGCGGCCTTCTCTTCGCCGCGGCCGTGGGGCGCTACGCCTCGCTCCTGTCCGGCGTGGCGGAGAATCTCCTGCGCGATCCCGATTTCGCCGCCATCGTGGCCCGGGATCTGCGAGACGGCCAGCACAGGAATCCCACGGACAAGGAATACTTCACGACGGCATTTTTCCATCGGCCCGAGGAACTCGAAGCCGAAGTGCGAGAGGCCGGCTTCAACCTGGTCGAGCTGCTGGGCGTGGAGGGCCCAGGCTGGCTCCTGCCCGATCTCGAGCAGCGCTGGGCCGATCCGGCCGAGCGTGAGCGCCTCCTCCAGGCCGCGCGGGCCGTCGAGAGCGAGCCCACGCTCCTAGGCCTCCCGCCCCACCTCCTGGCGATAGGCCGAAAGCCCGCCTGAGGTGGCGGCTCGCTTAGTCGGTCTTTTCGAGCCGCTCAGAAGCGTGCGTAGGCGCGCAGGACGAGTTCGAGCGGGTCGGATCCTCCGAGACCGAGCGCGTCGACGTCCGCGTGATCGCCGCGACCAACCGGGACCTGGAGCACGAGGTGGAGCGCGGCCGCTTCCGGACCGATCTGTACTATCGCCTGCGCGTGTCCCCCATCCACATCCCCCCGCTCCGCGAGCGCCGGGCGGACGTCCCGCTCCTCGTCGCCTGTCTACTCGAGAAGCAGGGCGCGGCGCTCGGGAAGCGGGTGCAGCGCATTCCCCGCGAGACGATGGATGCTCTCTGCGCCTATGACTGGCCGGGCAATGTGCGCGAGCTGGAGAACGTGATCGAGCGGGCGCTCATCCTCTCGCGGGGGCCGACGCTCGCCATCGGCGAAGTCCTCCAGGGGGCATCTAGCCCACCGCCAGGACGGCGGCGGCGCGGCGGAGCGCCTCGATCCCGATCCCAGCAGGCTCTACTTCCGCATGCGAAGGCTCGGATCGCGCGGCCGTCCTGACAGGCCGGGACGCGTCGCGGCGCCTCTCGCGCCACCGGCACGTTGGTGTTGACACCGCGAGCCGGGCAGTCTACGGTCGCCAGTCAGGGGCAAGGAGGTCCTGAATCGATGTCGAGCGCCGCCCGTGACCAGATCCCAGTGGAGCCAAACCAGCATGGGCTCACCATCCCGCAGTCGCTCCTCGGGTGGGCGGACGAGCTGAGTCACTGATGGAGCGGCGAACTTTCATCGCGATGATTGCCGGCGGCCTACTCGCCACGCCGCTCGCCGCGGGGGCGCAGGGGCTCGTCTACTACGAAGGGCGCGCGCAGTGGATCGCTGGCTCAACGTTGATCTTGGCGACGGACGAGGGCTTTAGCATCAGGGTTGACCTGAGGCGCGTCGATCAGAGCGAATACTCGGGCCTCGGACCTCGCGCTCGGATCATCGTAGGTGGGGTAATTTCCGAGGATGGCAACTATTTGATTGGACTATCCATCAGGCGGATCCGATCGGAGTCTCAATCGCCTTAGGTCATTCGCGACTCGCGCTATCGCGGAGGTTGCGTCCCGGAAGGTATTCCGATGAGTCGACAGCACGGGCCAAGCTGATCCGGGGCAGACGTGGCATGACGGCCGCCGAGCACGGGCCCGAGGGCGGCAGGCCTGCAGGGGGCGCGGCAGCGCGTCTTCATCTCAACTCCAGCACGCTGTACTTCAGCATGTGGAAGCTCGGGATCGCGTGGCCGACCTGAGCCGCCTGGACGTTGCGGTTGACACTTCGGGCCGGGCAGTTTACGGTCACCAGTCAGGGGCAAGGGGGTCCCGGGCCAATGTCGAGCACCTATCGCTACCAGATCCCGGTCGAGCAGACGCAGTGGAAGTTCGAGGGGCAGAGCGAGACCATCCTGACCTGGGAGTACGAGGACGGGCGCGAGAAGCTGCTCAACCTCTACGACAAGGGCAAGAAGCAGCAGTGGGACGCCGCGGAGCGCATCGACTGGTCGCTCGATCTCGATCCGGAGAATCCGCAAGAGCTCGATGACCGCATGATCCCGATCTTCGGCTCACCCATGTGGGACCGGCT
>DASYVT010000155.1 GCA_035936835.1 Candidatus Methylomirabilota bacterium
CCGGCGCCCGATGCCGCCGCGCCCTTCGGCGCGCGCTACGCGAGGCGGGAGATCCTCGACCCCTCGCGTCAGGTCAGTCCTCTCGCGGCGCCTCATGCCGGCATCCGCGTCCGCGACCTCCTCGCCTGAGCCCGGGTTGACCGGGAGGCCCGGACAGCATTGAGGAGCGCGCCAACGCATTGTTTCGTAGCGGGGAATCGGGAGCGACCGGCGCCCGTCAATGCCGCGCGCTATCGAATGCCGTGACGGGGCGGGCCTGACGGCCTTCCGGGCCACGATTGTACCGGCCGTGCGGGTCCGGCGGGCGACCTGGGCGCGGCGCTTGAGCGCGGGCCCTGCGGCGCCTGGTGCTGGCCGCGCCGCTGGGCGTTGGTCTTGGCGCGGGCGCGGTCCTCGGCCTTCCGCGAGCGGATGGCCGCGATGCGCTCCGCCAGCGGGATCTCGAGCTTCTCCGACCCGCGCCGGGCGTACTCGAAGTCGGGCAGGATCACGCGCGGCAGGCGCTTGCCGACGGCGCGCTCGATGGCGGAGAGATCCCCCTCCTCCTCGGGCGCGACGAAGGTGAAGGCGTCGCCCGTCAGCTCCGCCCGGGCCGTGCGCCCGACGCGGTGGATGTAGTCGTCCGGCACTTTCGGCACGTCGAAGTTGATCACGTGGCTCAGCGCCTCCACGTCGATGCCGCGCGCGGCGATATCGGTGGCGACCAGGATCCGGAACCGGCCGCTCTTGAAGCCCGCGAGCGCCGCTGTTCGCTGCGCCTGGCTCCGGTTGCCGTGGATGCGCTCGCAGTTGACGCTGTGGCGCGAGAGGAAGTCGGCCAGCCGGTTGGCGCGGTGCTTGGTGCGCGTGAAGACGAGCGCGCTCTTCATCTCGCCGCGCTTGATCAGCTCCAGCAGCAGGGAGGACTTGACGTCCTGGGCCACCGGGTACACGGCCTGGGTGATGCCGACGGCGGGCGCAGCCTTGCGCTCGAGATTGATGGTCGCCGGCTGGCGCAGCAGCTCGCGCGTCAGCGTCATGATGGGAGCCGGCATGGTCGCCGAGAAGAAGAGCGTCTGGCGCCGCGGCGGCAAATGCTTGAGGATGCGGCGGATGTCGGGCAGGAAGCCCATGTCGAGCATCCGGTCGGCCTCGTCGAGGACCAGGATCTCGAGTCCCTCGAGTTTCGCGTAGGGGAAACGGAAGTGGTCGAGAAGCCGTCCCGGCGTGGCGACGATGACGTCCACGCCCGTCCTGAAGGCGTGCTCCTGCGGCCCCATGCCGACGCCGCCGTAGACGGCCGCGCCAGACATCGGCGTGTGCATGGCCATCTGGCTCAGGTGCTCGTCGATCTGGGCCGCCAGCTCGCGTGTCGGCGTGATGATCAGCGCGCGGGTGACCCCGCGGCGCTTGGGCGTGAGGCGGTGGAGGATGGGCAGGACGAACGCCGCCGTCTTGCCGCTGCCCGTCATGGCGCAGGCGAGCACGTCGCGGCCTTCCATCGCCGGAGGGATCGCGTCCTGCTGGATCGGGGTGGGGCGGGTGAAGCCCATCTCCTTGACGCCGCGGAGGAGATCGGGGTGAAGCCCGAAGGATGAGAATGGCATAGGCCGTCATCCTCTCACAGGCGGCTTCGCTCGAGCCGTATATCGCGCCCTGTCCACGTCGACCGGTTCGCGGTACCATAGCTGGCGAACGGGGACTTCATGCCCAGGACCCAGATCGAGCCGCAGTTCCCCACCGAGCGCCTGTCCATCCTGGACAGCGACGGCAAGCTCGACACCAAGCTCGAGCCCAAGCTCTCTCCCGACGACCTCAAGCGGCTCTACCGCGCCATGGTGCTGGGCCGGCGCCTCGACGAGCGGATGCTCAAGCTCCAGCGCCAGGGCAGGATCGGCACCTTCGCGCCGATCAAGGGGCAGGAAGCCTCGCAGATGGGCAGTGTCTTCACGCTCACGCCCACCGACTGGATGGTGCCGTCCTTCCGCGAGACCGCGTCCATGCTCTGGCGCGGCTGGCCCATCGAGAAGATCCTCTTGCTGTTTGCCGGCCGGCTCGAGGGCAGCCAGCCGGGCCCCGAGCAGCGCGACCTGCCCATCGCCATACCGGTGGCGACCCAGCTGCCTCACGCGGTGGGCATCGCGTACGGCATCCAGTACCGGGGCGAGGACGCGGTGGTCATGGCCTACTTCGGCGACGGCGCGACCTCCGAGGGCGACTTCCACGAGGCGTGCAACTTCGCCGGCGTCTGGCACGTGCCCGTCGTCTTCGTCTGCCAGAACAACCAGTGGGCCATCTCCGTGCCCATCAAGAAGCAGACCAACTCGCGCACGATCGCCCAGAAGGCGTCCGCGTACGGCTTCCCCGGCATCCAGGTGGACGGCAACGATGTGCTGGCCGTCTACGCGGCGAGCCGGGAGGCTGTCGACAAGGCGCGGGCGGGAGAGGGGCCGACGCTCATCGAGTGCGTCACCTATCGTCTCGGCGTGCATACGACGGCGGACGACCCGACCAAGTACCGCGCCGACGAAGAGGTCAAGGCCTGGGAGCAGAAGGATCCGCTGACGCGCTTCCGCGCCTACCTCGAGAAGAAGAAGCTCCTCGACGGCTCCGTCGAGGAACAGGTGGACGAGGAGATCGCCCGCGCCGTCGAGCGGTTCGAGGCGATGCCGCCCGCCGACCCGCTCGGTATGTTCGACCACGCCTACGCGGAGCTGCCGCCGGACGTGGCGGCCCAGCGCGCGGAGCTGGCGGTGCGCCTGGAAGCCGCGGCGGACGCCACCGCACCCGCCGGCGCCGAACCCGTCTCGCCCCCGATGCGGGGCCAGCGGAGGACCAGCCGTTGGCAGAACTGATCATCGTGAGGGATTGACGGGGCGCCGCATGGCAAAGCTGAACATGGTCAAGGCCCTGAACCTGGCGCTCCTGGAGGAGATGGAGCGGGACCCGGACGTGCTCGTCATCGGCGAGGACGTGGGCGTGGACGGCGGAGTCTTTCGCGTGACGGAGGACCTGCACCGGCGCTTCGGCGGCACCCGCGTCATTGACAGCCCGCTCGCCGAGGCGGCGATCATCGGCTGCTCGGTCGGCATGGCGCTCTACGGCCTCAAGCCCGTCTGCGAGATCCAGTTCTCCGGCTTCGCCTTCCAGTGCTTTCATCAGATCGAGAACCACGCGGCGCGCTACCGTCAGCGCAGCCAGGGGCGCTTCCACTGCCAGATGGTGATCCGCATGCCGTACGGCGGCGGCGTCCGCGCGCTCGAGCACCACTCCGAGAGCGAGGAGCAGTTCTACGCCCACATCCCCGGGCTCAAGATGGTCATCCCGTCGGGGCCGCGCACGGCGCGCGCGCTGCTCGTTGCCGCGATCCGCGACCCCGACCCCGTCGTCTTCTTCGAGCACAAGGCGCTGTACCACGCGTCCAAGGAAGAAGTGCCCGACGAGAGCGAGGCCATGCCCATCGGCCGGGCGCAGGTCGTCCGCGAGGGGCGGGGGCTGACACTGGTCGCTTATGGCGCGATGCTGCGGGTGGCGCTCGAGGCGGCGGAAACGCTCCAGGCGGAGGACGGCGTGGCGCCCGAGGTCATCGACCTGCTGACCATCTCGCCGCTCGACCGCGAGACGCTGACGGCCTCCGTCGCCAGAACCGGGCGCGCCGTCATCGTCCACGAGGCGCCGCGGAGCTTCGGCCCCGGCGCCGAGATCGCCGCCAGCATCATGGAGGGCGCCTTTCTCTCGCTCGAGGCGCCCATCCGCAGGGTCGAGGCCTACGACGTGCCGTTCCCGGGCTTCGCGCGCGAGAAGGCGAACGTGCCCGACGTCGCGCGCGTGCTCGCCGCCGCCCGCGAGACGCTGGCCTTCTAGCATGGCGAGAACCTTCGTCCTGCCCGACCTCGGCGAAGGCCTCGTCGAAGCCGAGATCCGCGCCGTCCTGGTCCACGAGGGCGACATCGTGAAGGAAGACTCGCCGCTCCTCGAGGTCGAGACCGACAAGGCGCAGGTCGAGATCCCGTCGCCCTTCGCCGGGCGCGTGGAGAAGATCCATGTCCAGCCCGGGCAGACCGTCAAGGTCGGCCAGCCGCTCGTGAGCTTCGCCGATGGCGGTGGCGCGGCGGCGCCGACACGCGCCGACGGCGGGCCGGTTGCCGCCACGCCTTCGACGCGACGTCTTGCTCGCGAGCTGGGCGTGGAGCTTCAGGCCGTGCGCGGCACGGGCCCGGGGGGCCGCATCACCGACGACGACGTGCGCGCGAGCGCGGGCAAGCCCCCAGGCGTGAGCAACCCCCCAGACGTTCCCGCGGCGCCCGCGCGCGCCGCCGCTCCCGCGGGCCCGGCCAAGCCGCTCGCACGCGTGGGCCTCGAGCCGCCGCCCTTGC
>DASYVT010000156.1 GCA_035936835.1 Candidatus Methylomirabilota bacterium
TGGTATAAATCGATCTCCCACTGTGGGCTCGTGGTGCAGCCTGGTTAGCACACTGGACTGTCAATCCAGAGGTCGCGGGTTCAAATCCCGTCGAGCCCGCCAAAAAACCAATCAGTTACGAGGGGGCGGTGGCCTGCCGCCCCCTCCTACTTGTTGCCCCAAACTTGCCCTGATCTCCGGTTGCGCCTCGAGTGAGGACTACCCCAATGATCGGCGTCGAGTTCTGAGATCAGCACTTGCAGTAAGCATGGGGCTGCCTCAAATGGGGAGGATGCTTGGATGACGGCCATCGCGACCGTTATAACTAATCCGTGTACAGCGAAGTAAGGGGGTTGGACCATGATCATCCGCTAGGTCGGGACAATCCCTGTGTCACGGGTGGTCAGGGGCTCTGGGTCGACCTGGGTCGAATGAGGACCGCCTGGAGCCTGTCGAGACGCGCGCGCATGTCGTCTCTCAGCTGGGTGCGCCCGATGGTCCGCTTCAGCTGGTTCCCCACACCGAGCACCTCATCGGTCGAGACACGATTGATGGAGAAGACCAGGGTTCCATCCCGGTGCGCGAAGGCGCCGGTGAGGATCTGGGTCGCATTGAACGAATGCCCCGCGTAGTAGTAGCGCTCGACGTGAATGATCGAGCCTGAACTTGCCACGACAATCCGATGGAGCAGGCTCAAGTGCGGGCGCCGCTGGACGCGCCGCTTGATCCAGTAGAAGTGGTTGACCATCTGAGGGGGCTGGGCGGCCGGGTATCGCAGCAGCGCCTCGTGGAGCTCTGGGCCAAGGCGGGCGAGGCGTTCGGCATCGGCAGCGGCCAGCCGCAGATCGACCGCCGGGTCGGTGACGGCTCCGCCGGTCCGTGCATAGTGGGCGATCGTGGCAAGACCGCCTTGCCGATAGGCCTGCAGGCGCTGATGGAGGAGCCGCCGGTAGGCATCCGAGGCAATGTCAGCCGCTGTGGTCTTGGCGGAGGTATCCGCAGATCCCTTGACCGCACGAAGCGCATCGATCTCGGCCAACGAGAGGTTGAACCGTGTTCCGGGTGCGGCCGCGAGGAGGCCTTCCGCCTCTTCTCGCTCGCTCCGCGAGAATCGCGGTCCCACCAGGGCCGAAGTGGGCGCCTCGTCCGGCACCGCGCCAAAGTCGGAGATGGTATCATCCTGGGCGATCAGCTGCCCCGAGGCCAGATAGTCGGCGATCTCACTCATCGGAGCCGGCAGGATCATGGCGAAGCCGACGGCGAGCTCTCTGTCGCTGTTCTCGGAGACGGAATAGGAGACAACCTCGCCCCGGACGAGACGGAGGCGCTGCTCGGCGGAGATCTGAAGGAGATCCTGCACTTCGTTAACGACCGGCGTCTCGGCAGCCGGTGCGATGCCCGGACCCACCAGGTCCGTGAGGAGGCTGATCCCGAGTAGCCACGCCGCACCGGCCCGGCTCGACCGCATCATAGGGTCGATTATGACGCAGCCGACGAGGTGCGCGGCGAGAGTCCGTACGGTATTCTCCTGGCAGGCTGCTGAGAGATCCGAAGGCGACTCGGCCCGATACCGGAGGACTGAATCATGGCACGGCTCACTCCCATCACCGGCAAGAACCAGGTGGACACCAAGGACCACGCGATCGTGGACGCCATCGTCCAGAGCCGCGGCGCGCTCCAGGGCCCGTTCACGATGTTCCTCCACTGCCCGGAGCTGGCCGGCCGCCTCGCGCATCTGGGCGCCTTCGTGCGCTTCGAGGGCTCGCTCGACATGCGGGTGCGCGTGCTCGCGGCCATGACCGTCGCGCGGGAGCTCGACGCGGTCTACGTGTGGGGCGCGCAGACGGGTGGCGCCCGGCGGCTCGGCGTGCCGGAGACGACCATCACGGCCATCCGCGAGAAGCACGCGCGCGGCATCCCGCCGGAGGACGCCCAGATCGTGGAGTTCACGCGCGAGCTCATCCGGAAGCACCGGGTCGATGAGGCCACCGTGAAGGCGCTGCAGACGCGGTTCGGCAACGAGGGATTCATCGAGCTGACCGGGGCGATCGGCTACTACAGCATGCTGGCGATGACGGTGAACGCCTGCGAGCTGGAAGCCAGCAAGGGCGCCGAGGTCCTGCAATGATCGTCGACGCGCAGGTCCACATCTGGGGGAGCGGCAAGCCGACGAATCCGAACCACCGGCAGGTGCCGAGCTTCACGAAGGACGAGCTGCTGAAGGAGATGGACGAGGCCGGCGTCGATGCTGCGGTGATCCATCCGCCGTCGTCCTGGGATCCCAATGCCAATGAGCTCGCTGTCGAGGCGGCGCGCCAGCATCCTACGCGGCTCGCGATCCTCGGGAACTTCCCCCTCGACCGCCCTGAGAGCCGGTCCTTGATCGACGACTGGAAGCAACGGCCGGGGATGCTCGGCCTGCGGTTCACGTTCCTGCAGCCGCACCAGAAGACGTGGCCCACGGATGGAACGATGGACTGGCTGTGGCCCGCCGCCGAACGGGCCGAGCTGCCCATCGCGCTCCTCGCGGCGAGTTTCATGCCGCTCGTCGGCGAGGTCGCCGAACGTCATCCGCGGCTGAAGCTGATCATCGATCATCTCGGCCGGCCGTCGGGCAGCAAGGACGACGCGGCCTGGGCCTCGCTGCCGGAGATGCTGGCGCTGGCCAAGCATCCGAACGTCGCGATCAAGGCCACGGGGGCACCGAGCTACTCCAGCGAGCCCTATCCCTATCGCAATGTGCACGGCTACCTCCGCCGGATCTACGATGCCTTCGGGCCCGAGCGGATGTTCTGGGGCACCGACAGCACGCGCATGCCGTGCTCGTGGCGGCAGTGCGTGACCATGTTCACGGAGGAGCTGCCGTGGCTGGCGGGCCGCGACAGAGATCTCGTCATGGGACGCGCCGTCTGCGCGTGGCTCGACTGGAGGAGATGACAGATATCTATCGGGGCAAGGCCTACCGGGCGCTCCGCCAGGCGGATCGCGCGATCGAAGACTTCACCACGGCGACGCGCGTCAATCCCAAGTCCGGCAGGGGCTACTCTCCGTACGTTACGCTAAGAGCGACCGAGCCAACGAAGCAAATGGGCCCTTATCGGCGGCCTGATCAGGGCCGCATGCCGTGCGAAGAAGGGCCGGGGCGGCGGAGCGGGGCCGCGAGCTCGGCGAAGTCGCAGAGCAGCGGCCGGGTGTCGCGGGGGTCTACGATCTCCTCGATCCAGAATGTCTCGGCCGAGCGGAACGGCGAGCGGAGCTTGTTGAGCCGCGCCGCGATCTCCGCCATCTTCTTCTCGCGGTCGGGCGCCGCGTCGAGGTCGGCGCGGTAGGCCGCCTCGATCCCACCCTCGAGGGGCAGCGAGCCCCAGCGGCCGGACGGCCACGCGTAGCGTGTGCAGTAGCGCCGGCCGTTTCGATGCGCCGCCCCCGCGACGCCGAAGGAGTTCCGCACGATCACCGCGCACCAGGGCACGGTGGTCTGCCACATGGCCGACATCGCGCGGACGCCCTGCTTGATCGTCCCCGCGCGCTCGGCCTCGAGGCCGATGAGGAAGCCCGGGCAGTCCACGAGGTAGACCACCGGCAGGTGGAAGGTCTGCGCCGTGTCCACGAAGCGCTCGACCTTCTGGCAGGTGTCGGCCGTCCACGCGCCGCCGTAGTGCGTTGGGTCGCTCGCCATGACCGCGACCGGCCAGCCGTCCAGCCGGGCGAGCCCCGTGATGACCGCGCGGCCGTAGAGCGGGGCGATTTCGAAGAACGAGCCGCGGTCCACCACGGCCTCGACGATCGGGCGCATGCGGTACGTCTTGCGGATGTCGCGCGGGATCGCGCCGAAGAGCCAGTCTTCACGGCGGTTCGGGTCGTCCGTGAGGGGCCCGCGCGGCGGCACGTCGTCGATCGACGACGGCAGGTAGGAGAGGAAGCGTCGCGCGCGCGCGAATGCCTCCTCCTCCGTTTCGACGGCGTCGTCGACGGCGCCGGCCTTGAGCTGGATCTCCCAGCCGCCGAGCTCCATCTTGGTCAGCTTCTGGCCGATCCGCTCGACGACGGGCGGCCCCGCGACGAAGAGCGCGGACGTGCCCTTGACCATCAGCGAATAGTGCGCCGCGGCCAGGTGCGCGGCGCCGAGCCCCGCCACGGAGCCGAGACCGAGCGCCACGCGGGGGATGATGGCCATGTTGTCCACCACGGTCTCCCAGCCATCGACGCCGGGAACGTTGGCGCGGCCCGTGGTCTCGATCGTCTTGACCGAGCCGCCGCCGCCGGAGCCTTCGACGAGCCGGATGAGCGGCAGCCGAAGCTCCTGCGCCATCCGCTCGCACATGAGGTGCTTGCCCTTGATGGTCGCGTCGGCCGAACCGCCGCGCACGGTGAAGTCGTCCCCGCCGACGACGACCGGCCGGCCGTCCACCCGCGCGCGGCCGAAGATGAAGTTGGACGGCGTGAGGCTCTCGAGCTCGTTGTCCGCGTCGTACGCCGCCTTGCCCGCGATCTTGCCCACCTCGTGGAACGTGGCCGGGTCGACCATGCGCGCGATGCGCTCGCGGATGGTCAGGCGTCCCTCGTCGTGCTGGCGCTTCACGCGCTCCGCCCCGCCGAGCCGCTCGGCGAAGGCCTCGCGGCGCCGCAGCTCGTCGAGCTCGGGTTGCCAGTCGTCAGCCACGCGTCTGACCTTTCACGGTCTCGGTATGATAAGTCAAGAACCGACCGCACGTCCCGCTTTGTACGCGGTAGACTTGACCGCATGCGTGGCGCGACCAAGCGGCGGGTGCGGATCCTCGCGTGGGCCCTGCTCGTAGGGACGCTGATCGGGGTCGCCTACGGTGGGCTCATCGCCCTCGCCGTCGGCGGGAGCGGGCTCACCGGGAGCCTCGTGGGAGCGGTCAACGGCGCGACGATCACGATCGTGATCGGTTCTATCGAGATCCTTTGGTTGCCCACCCGCCGGGGCCTTGCCCTCCAGCAGGCTCCGTTCCTGGTGACGTTCGGCGTGAAATGGCTCGTGTACGGGGCCGTGATCACGGCCGTCAATGTCGGCGTCTGGGGCCGGCGGGTGCTCGGTGTGCTCGCCGGCGCGCCGCTGCAACCGGGGTCACTGCCGCTGCTGTCCCTCGTCTTCTCGTTCGTGGCGACCTTCGGGTTTCTGTTCCTCTTCGAGATCGGCAACATCGTGGGGTGGCGCACCCTGCGCAACGTCGTGCTCGGGCGCTATCACCGGCCGCGATCCGAGGAGAGATTCTTCCTCTTCGTGGACATCGCGGGCTCGACGGCGCTGGCCGAGCGGATCGGCCCGGCTGCCGTCCACCGCTTTCTGGACCGCGTGTTCCGCCTCGCCTCTGATCCCATCGACGACTACGGCGGCAAGATCTACCAGTATGTCGGAGACGAGATGGTGGTGACGTGGACGGCCGCCGAGGGGCGGGATGGCGCGCGTCCGATCGCCTGCCTCTTCGCGATCCGGACGGCCCTCGACGAGGCGGCGCCGAAGTTCGAGCGTGAGTTCGGGGTCGCGCCGGGCATCCGGGCCGCGCTCCACGCGGGCCCTGTCATCAGCGGCGAGGTCGGCGGCAGCAAGCGCGACATCGTCTTTCACGGCGATGTGATGAATACGGCCTCCCGTCTCGAGCAGGCGACCCGCGACCTCGATCGGCGCTTCCTCGTCTCGGCCGCCGCGCTCAGCCGCCTCGCGGGCACGGAGCGGTATGCGCTCGAGCCCCTCGGGCCCCAGGCGCTGCGCGGCCGCGCGGCCCCCGTCGAGGTCTACGCCTGCGCGGAGGGGCACGCACGTCTGTGACCGCACGGCTCGCATTGCCCCCGCTCCCGCTATCCTGCTACTCTAGCCGCGTGACCGACGGCGAGCGGCGGCCCACTGATTCTGAGGTTTCTGCCGGCGCAGTCCGGCGGCTGGTCCAGGCCCTCCGCGCCCACCTGACTCTGTCGCGCTTCCATGCCATCGTCGGGATCATTGCAGGCTTCATCTCCATCAGCGTCGGGCTCTATACGTATCTCCACTTTTCCAAGCCTGGATCGCCCGTGGTCGGCGAGATCGTGGCTATTATGCAGGACTCTCGAACAGGCAAGCCGGTCACGGACGCGACGGTGGAGATCCTGACCCTCAAGGGCGCGGTGGTGACCACGCTGACGGCAGGGGCCGAGGGGCAGGCCCGCGGGAGCCTCAAGGAGGGCACCTACCGCCTTCGAGTCATTCACCCTCGCTTCGTGGCCGAGGCGCGCCAGGTGCAGATCGTCGCCGGGCAGACATCGGAGGTACGCTTGAAGCTCGTCCAGCCGGCCCCGAAGACCGGCCCGATCGACGACGCCGTGGGAGCCGTCAAAAAGTTCTTCAAGTGAAGCTCCGTGGAGGGGGCGGATATGTCGACGACCGAGACGTTCGAGATCACCAAGACCGAGGCCGAGTGGCGAAAGGTTCTGACTCCCGAGCAGTTCCGCGTCCTGCGCAAGCATGGGACCGAGCGCGCCGGCTCGAGCCCGCTTGACAAGGAACACGGTCGGGGCACGTTCGTCTGCGCCGCCTGTGATCTGCCCCTCTTTGCGTCGGACACGAAGTACGACAGCCGCACGGGGTGGCCCAGCTTTTGGGCCCCGATCGAGGGGGCGACCCGGAACTCCACGGACCGAAGCTTCTTCACCGTGCGCACCGAGGTGCACTGCCGCCGCTGCGGAGGGCATCTGGGCCACGTGTTCGAGGACGGGCCCAAGCCCACGGGCCTTCGGTATTGCATGAACGGCATTGCTTTGCAGTTCCGGCGAGCCTGAGGGGCCGCCATGGCCTTCCAGAGATCGCGCGGAGCGAGAGCATCGGCGCCGACAACGGCGGACTTGAGTTCCTCGATGCAGGCGCGGATGGCGCGGGCGCCGTGGCCGGGTGTGAAAGCGTAGCCGAGCCCTTCGAGATCTCCCGCCTTGAGCCTGACGGTGACGTAATCGAGTGACGGCAGCGCCTTGGTGGCGGTGCCCAGCGGCTTCTGGAAACCGAGGCGGCCGGTGGAGAGGGACAGATGGTCGGTGGTCAGGTCGGTGATGGGCAGGGCGCTCCAAGATGGCCAGACGGCCCCGCGCTGTCAATGACCCTCTCCTGCGGGCGGGCAGCGGCTGTCGGCTGCCTGACACAGTGTCAGTGACGCTGTCACGGGATCTGACGCTCCGGCGCCACGTCCCGATCGGAGCCGGCGCGTCTCTGCCAGCCATTTCCCGTGTTTGCCCGCCGCCGTGCCGGCGCGCGCCGGTGGCAGGGAAGTTGCTCCTTTGGCCACTCACCATGCGCCAATCCACGATTAGGGCGTGCAGAGGTTCGGCAACTAGACTACCCTTTCGGTGTATGCAGGCCCGGCGATCCGGCGTGTTCGCTCTCGTTGCGGGGCTTTGGCTGGCCGTGGCCCAGCCCGCCGGCGCGACGTCGCCAACCGCGGTGCTGGAGGCCTTCTTCGAGGGTGCCAACGCGATCCTGAAGACCGTGGATCTGTTCGGCGATCTGGAGCAGCCCCGCCAAGCCGTTCGCGAGCTGGTCAATGAGGTCTTCGACTTCCGGGGGGCCTCCGCGCTTGCGCTCGGCTCCACGTGGCTTTCGAGAACTCCGGACGAGCAGGACGAGTTCGTCCGGCTGTTCGCCGTCTTCCTCCAGCGCGGCTTCATCGGGATGATCGGCGCGAAGGCCAGCGTATCCGACGGCGTGAAGATCCAGTACGTCGACGAGTCGATCGGCGACGAGTGGGCGGGCGTCGCGACCTCGCTGCTGGCTCGGAATGGTGAGGAGCTTCCGGTCGACTATTGGTTCGTTCGCCGTGGCGACCGCTGGAAGGTGCAGGACGTGGTCATCGATGGGGTGAGCCTCATCGCGAACTACCGGTCGCAGTTCACCCGGATCCTGGCCGCCTACCCGTATTCGGAGGTCCTCGCGAGGCTGGGAGGCAGCCAGCCTGACGCGCCCGCCATGGTCGCGGCGCCTCCACCGCAGGTCGCGGGAATTGTTCCGGCCGTGCAGGCGGAGCCGGTGGTGCCGAGGATCCCGCCGCTGACGCAGAGCCCATGGAGCGCGAATGCGGCAGCCCCGCCGTCGGCGGCTGGAACGGCTCTGTCGCCGAGGACCTTCCAGGAGATTCATCTCACGGCGCTCCCCAGCGAAGTGTCGTCCTCGGAGCGAGTTCGGGCCCCCGTGGCGGCGCAGTTCTCCGAAATCCGCGAGAGGTCTGGGCCGGCGCGCGATGGCCAGGCGGCGGGCGCCTACTGGATTCAGCTGGGCGTCTTTCAATCGGTAGATGCCGCGGCTCAGCTGGCGGAGCGATTCAGCCGTGACGGCGCGACGATCTCGAAGACCTGGCTGACGAACGCCACCGGAAACCGGGTGGGTGTGTGGGCGCGAGTACGCGTGGGCCCGTTCGCCAATCGCTCGGAGGCCGTGTCGAAGCTCCAGGACCTCTCGGCGCGCGGACAGGCGGGGATCATCGCCGAGGCCCGCGACTGACTTCGTTCGCTTCACTGTCCCCGTTCGCGTTCCGCTCGTAGACTCGCCCCCACCAACGTCCCCGGCATCGGTTGCCGATCGGCCCGCTTTTCTCTATCATGAGGCGCTCTGGAACAGATGCGTCGGTCGCAGTCGGGGCCGCCGCCCACCCCTTACCCCCAACCCCTTACCGGAGGAGGCAACATGGGAGCGCGCGCCGAGCAGCTGGCCAAGAAGTTCGACGAGTCGTGTGCCGAGTTCAATAAGGTCGTCGAGGGCCTGAGTGATGCGGACTGGAAGAACGTGACGTCGGCCGAGAAGTGGCCCGTCGGGGTCGTGGCCCATCACCTGGCCGAGGGGCACGCGAACGTCGGCGGACTCGTCCACTTGGTCGCCAAGGCCCAGCCCTTGCCCGGCCTGACGTGGGAGATGATCCACGCGAACAACGCCAAGCACGCCAAGGAGAGGGCCGGCGTCACCAAGGCGGAGACGCTCGCGCTCTTGAAGGTGAACGGGGAGAAGAGCAGCGCCCTCGTCCGCGCCCTCAGCGACGCCGAGCTCGATCGCAGCGCGAGCGTGCTCGCCGGCATGCCGACCATGACGGCCGCGCAGGCGATCGAGGGGATCCTGATCAACCACGTGCACGAGCACCTGGGCAGCATCCGGGCCACCATCGGCGCGAAGTAGCGCCCGCGCGCGCCATGAGGGTGTGCATCGTGGGCGCCGGGGCGATCGGCTCCTTCCTCGGCGCCCATCTCTCGCGGAGCGGCTCCGAGGTCGCCGCGCTTGCGCGCGGGGCCACGGCCGCGGCGCTCCGGGCTCATGGGTTCCGGCTGGAGCAGGCGGGGGCGCTCGTGACGGCGCCGGTTCACGTCGTTGAAGACACCGCCGGGCTCGGCGAGCAGGACCTGGTGGTGGTCGCCGTCAAGGGGCCGTCGCTGATCCACGTCGCGGAGAAGATCCCGCCGTTGCTCGGCCGGGAGACCATGGTGCTAACCGCGATGAACGGCGTGCCGTGGTGGTTCTTCCAGCGCGCGGGTGGTCCATACGGTGGGACGCGGCTCAAGTCGATCGACCCGGACGGCCGCATCGAGGCCGCGATCCCGAGCCGCCATGTCATCGGCTGCGTGGTCCATGCGACCTGTTCCGCGGTGGAGCCGGGCCGGGTCCGCCACGGGTTCGGCAACGAGCTGATTGTTGGCGAGCCGGGCGGGGGGGAGCCCGCCGGGGGCGAGCGCGACGCGCCGCTCTCGGCCCGGGTCACGGCGCTCGCGGATCGGCTGCGGTCGGCCGGGTTCACGGCGACCGTTTCCGCGCGCATCCAGGCCGACATCTGGTACAAGCTGTGGGGGAACATGACGATGAACCCTATCTCGGCGCTGACTGGGGCGACGTGCGACCGCATCCTGGACGACCCGCTGCTCAACCGCTACAGCCTCGCCATCATGGCGGAGGCGGCGGCGATCGGCGAGCGGATCGGCTGCCCGATCAGCCAGAGCGGCGAGGGCCGCAACGCCGTCACGCGCAAGCTCGGCGCCTTCAAGACGTCCATGCTGCAGGACGCCCTCGCGGGCAGGCCGCTCGAGATCGACGCGCTCGTGACCGCCGTGACCGAGATCGGCGGCATGGTCGGCGTGCCGACGCCTCACACCGACGCCCTGCTGGGTCTGATCCGCGTCTATTCGGAGACTCACCATGGCTGATTCGCGTTCGCCGTTCCGTGCCGATCACGTCGGCAGCCTCCTGCGTCCGCCCGCGCTCAAGGCGCTTCGCCTGGAGAAAGAGTCGGGCAAGGTGAGCGCGGCCGAGCTCAGCAAAGCCGAGGACGCGGCGATCCGGGACGCCGTGAAACTTCAGCAGGACGTCGGACTCCAGGGGATCACCGACGGCGAGATGCGCCGGAAGTCCTGGCACATGGACTTCCTGCTCCAGCTGAGCGGTCTCTCCAGCGAAGGCAAGATGCTGCCCGTCACCTTCCACGGGCGCGAGGGCGACCGCTTCTTCACGCGCCCTGACCTCCGGATCGC
>DASYVT010000157.1 GCA_035936835.1 Candidatus Methylomirabilota bacterium
TGCCGGGCTACGGTGTCGGGCGACCCGAACGCCAGCGTCTCGGCGACGAGCCCCTCCCAGGTCACCTTGGCGAATCGCTCCGCCGCGGCGCGGAAGCCCGGCTGGAGGCTCGGATGCGCGTCCTCGATGCGCTCGGGAACCTGGAAGCGCCGCAGGGAATCCTGGTACCACATCTCGGCGTCCTTGGCCTCGGCGAGCGCCTGCGCGTCCGTCGGCGCCACGTAGATCTGCCGCGACACGCCCCAGAGCTTCATGAGCGCGGCGATCTCGGTCTCCCCGCGGCCGTGCCGGCGCAGCGCCTCCACGTAGCTGTCGCGACGCTTCAGGATCTGCTCGACCGGGCCGGTCAGGATCGAGTTGAGCATGGGCCAGCCGCGCGCGGCGGTGCTCTCGACCCCGCTGTCGCTGCCGCACACCTGGTAGATCATCGGATGCGGCCGCTGAACGGGTTTGGGAATGACCCGGGCATCCTTGACGGTGAAGAACCGTCCCTCGTGCGAGAAGCGCTCCTCGGTCCAGGCCCGCAGCATGATGTCGACCGCCTCGTCAAAGCGCTCGCGATTCTCCTGCTGCGGGACATGGTAGCCCTTGAACTCGGCGGGGCGGTTGCCGCGGCCGACGCCGATATCGAGCCGGCCCTTGGAGATGACGTCGACGAGCGCCAACTGCTCGGCGAGCCGCAGTGGGTGATGGAAGGGCAGGATGGCGGCCGCCAGCCCGATCCGGACCCGCCGCGTCCGTGAGGCCGCGGCAGAAGCCAGCGTGGCCGGATCCACGGATAGGCCGTAGTCGATGAAGTGGTGCTCGGTCAGCCAGATCTGATCGAAGCCCAGCTCCTCGGTCCACTCCATCTGCTCCAGCTCCCGGTGGACGACCTCCTCGTGGGTCAACCCTGGGGCGGCCTGAAAGAAGAAGAAGGTCCCGAAGCGCATGGCACGGGATCATACACCTTTCGCGGCGATCGGTGTTCGCGCGGCTCCCTCATCCGTCGGGTCTCATCCGGCGGGTCTGGTGAGCCCGCCCGAGACGTGGTAGCTTCTCCGACACAGAGACGAAGGCGTTCCCGCTCACATGCTCCGGGAGGTATCCAGATGCGCGCTCCGCGCTCGTTCCTGACCGCCGTCCTTGTCCTCGTGACGCTGGCGGGCATTCCGCCGGCGCTCGCCGCGCCGGAAGGGACCATGACGATCGGCGTCCACGTGACGCTGGTCTCGCGGTGGCTCGATCCCGCGGAGACGGAAGCGCTCATCACGCCGTTCATGGTCCTGTACGCGCTGCACGACGGGCTGGTCAAGCCGATGCCGGCCGGGATCATGACCCCGAGCCTGGCGGAATCGTGGACCGTGTCCAAGGACGGGACGACGTACGAGTTCATCATTCGCAAGGGCGCCCGGTTTCACAACGGCGAGCCGGTGACGGCGGAGGACGTGAGATTCTCCTTCGAGAGATACAAGGGCAGCGGCGCCAAGCTCCTGAAGGACAAGGTGAAGGACGTCCAGGTGGCGGCCCCGAACCGGGTCCGCTTCGTGCTGAAGGAGTCCTGGCAGGAATTCATGTCGTTCTACGGCACCTCCGCCACGGGCGCGGGCTGGATCGTGCCGAAGAAGTACGTCGAGAAGGTCGGCGACGACGGGTTCAAGAAGGCTCCGGTGGGCGCCGGGCCGTACAAGTTCGTCTCGTTCAGCCCCGGCCTCGAGCTGGTCGTCGAAGCTTTCCCGGACTACTGGCGAAAGACTCCGCAGGTGAAGCGCATAGTCATGCGCAGCATTCCCGACGAGAGCACGCGGGCCGCCGCCGTGAAGACCGGCGAGGTGGACCTGGCGTACCTCTTCGGCGGGGCGATCGCGACGGAGCTGCGTCGCTCGCCCGGAATCAAGATCGTCGCGCCGCTGGTCTACGGCATCTACTGGCTGGACTTCCTTGATCAGTGGGACCCGAAGTCTCCCTGGCATGATCCACGTGTCCGCATGGCGGCGGGTCTCTCGATCGATCGTAAGGCCCTCAACGAGGCGGAGATGCTCGGTCTCGGTCGGCTGACGGGCTCGTTTGTACCTCCGACGTTCGAATTCGCGCTGCATCTCGAGCCGCCCGCCTACGACCCCAAGCGCGCCAAGCAGCTCATGGTGGAGGCCGGCTATCCGAACGGCTTCGAGGCGGGTGACCTGACTCCGCTTCCGCCCTACTCCTCGCTGGCCGAGGCGGTGGGAGGCTATCTCCAGGCCATCGGGATCCGCAGCAGGGTACGGGGAATGGAGCGCGCCGCGTTCCTCACTGCGTGGAGAGAGAAGAAGCTGACGGGGCTTCTCATCGGCGCGACCGGCGCGGCGGGCAACGCCGCCGCGCGGCTCGAGCCCTTCTTTACCAAGGCCGGCATCTACGCGTACGGCACGCTTCCCGAGCTCGACGATCTGTTCCAGCGCCAGTCGAAGGAAACGGACCGCAGGCAGCGCGAGGCCCAGCTCCACCAGATCCAGAAGATCATCGCCGATCGCGTGCTCGTGTCGCCCTTGTTCCAGCAGGGCTTCATCTGGGGGGTGGGGCCGCGCGTCGCGGAATCCGGCGCGGGACTGATCCAGGGCTTTCCGTACGCGGCCCCTTGCGAGGACCTGAAGCTCCGGTAGGAGGAAAACGCAGATGGCCAGACCCATGCGCCGCGTCGTCACCGGACACAATGCCCAGGGCAAGTCGGTCATCCTCATCGACGTCCCGTCGCCGCACGCGCTCGAGCTCGACGGCTTGCCTGGTGTCGCCCTCATCAACCTGTGGGCGACCGATCGCGCGCCGGCGAGCAACGCGGGCGTGGCCGACGCCGCGGCCCGCCCGGTCGTCCTCGAGCCGCCCGAGTTGGGTACGATTTTCCGGGTGGTCGACTTTCCGCTGGACAAGCGTATGGCGGGCAAGGTCGACCGGGCGAAGGCCTTCGCGGCAATGGGCGCCGGCCACGCGATGGACCGGAGCGACGCGCGGTACCCGGCCATGCACAAGACGAACACCGTCGACTACGCGCTCGTTCTGGTTGGCGAGATCTGGGCGCTGATGGACGAAGGCGAAACGCTGCTCGAGGCCGGCGACTGCTTGATCCAGCGCGGGACCAACCACGCGTGGAGCAACCGCACGGACACGCCCTGCCGCGCCCGCCCGTTGTAGGCTGCCGGCTAGGGTCGCTGGCCGTACCCGCAGTTGCAGTTTCTGAGGAAGTAGATCGCGCACCAAAGCCTGTGCTGCATGGGCGTTTGGCGGTCCGCGCAGAACGAACAGTTCGGCTCGGAGTGGGGGTGGTCCAGCGGCAGGGACTCGGCCTCTTCGCTCTCCACCTCTCCGATCACTGAGAGCGGGGAGCCGCAGTCGCACATGGGGCGCTTGGTGCCGGGGGTCAGGGTGACCGTTCGGACCGCCCAGCAGCTGGGACAGGCGAACTGGTACATCTCCTTCTCGTCGCTGTCGTACCGGAGTGCCGTTGTGTTCATGGCTCTTCCTCCCTGGGACTGGATAGAGCAACTGGCATGCCGGAGCGGAAATACAAGCTTGGCGGGTACTTACGAGGCCGCCTGGGATTGCCGATTGACGAAATTTGTTGGCCGGGTAGGCGCACTTGGGCACTTGCCATACTTTCCAACTGCGTTCCAGCCCGGGTTATCCTCTCCGCGGACCGAATCGACCTAAAGGAGGAACCGACGATGACGGATGCGGATCGCCTTCGCTACCTTCGTGTCGCGCTCGTCCTGGTCGGTCTGATCTTCGTCTTTGGCATCTACCCGCTGGGCATGGTGTGGCGGTCCGGCTGGCAGTGGGGCGTGGGCCACTCGCACTATCACATGATGATCATCGGGGTCTACGCGACGCTCGGCGTCTTCCTGCTGATGGCGTCGAAGAACCCGGCGGCGCACACGAGCCTGATCTGGTTCACCGTCTGGTCGAGCATCGTGCACGCCGGCATCATGGGCGCCCAGTCCCTCGCCGATGCGAAGGAACGGAGGCACCTCATTGGTGACGTCCCAGCGCTCCTCGTCGTGGCCCTCGTCCTCGCGGTGTTTACTCCACGCGCGGAGCACTGAACCCCGGCAGGTTCTTCCCCAGCGCTCACGTTGTGATCGGAGTTGGGGCACACTCGGCCGTCGGATGAGACAGGAGGAGGAGCGATGGGGCGCCTGACGGGACGGACCGTGCTGATCACGGGGGCGGCGCGGGGGATCGGAGCGGCCTGCGCGCGCCGGCTCGCGGCCGACGGCGCGAAGCTGGTCCTCGCCGACCTCGACGGCGCGGGGGCGGAGAAGCTCGCGGCCGAGCTGGGTCAGGTGGCGGTCCGAGCCGACGTCACCCGACCCGAGGATATCGACCGCATCGTGGACGAGCCGTACCGGCGCTGGGGGCGGCTCGACGTGCTGTTCAACAATGCCGGTGTCATCCGTGTCCAGCCGATGCTCGAGGTCACGGGGGAGGAATGGGACCGCGTGATGGACGTCAACCTCCGCGCCGTCTTCTTCGTCCTGCAGGCCGTGGCGCGCAGGATGCTCGATCAGGATCTCATGCCGGAGTCGGAGCTGCGCGGCAAGCTGATCCAGACGGCCTCGATCGCTTCGTATCGGGGGGGCAACCACCTGATGACGCCCTACTCGGCCTCCAAGGCCGGCGTGGTCAGCCTCACGCGCTCCGCGGCCCAGGTGTTGGCCCCGCATCGGATCACGTCGAACTGCGTCTGCCCGGGAGCGGTCGAGACGGCGATGTGGGAGCAGATCGACCGCGAGTGGGGCGCCCTCGAGGGCCTGGGGCAGGGCGAAGCGTGGAAGCGCAGGATCCGGAACATCCCGCTGGGACGCCCCGAGCGGGCCGAGGACGTAGCCGGCGTCGTGGCGTTTCTTGCCGGGCCCGACTCCGACTACATGACCGGGCAGGCCCTCAATGTGGACGGCGGCATCGTCATGGGCAGCTAGGGAGGAAGAACGGAATGGCCGAGACAGCGCGCGATGGCGCCGAGCTCCGGATGGACCAGACGAGTCTCTATCGTGAGGAGACGTACACCGACCGCAGGCTGGGCGCGCTGCCGCTGACCTTCGAGATCGAAGCGGGCTCGCTCGGAGAGGCTACGGAGAACTTCGCCGCCGGCGCGAAGGTCGCCGCCGAGCGCGCGGTCAAGGAGCTTCAGGAGATGCGCCGCGAGGCGGCCTTGCCCATCATCATTCTGGACCGCGTGCCCCCGGGTCTCGGCGGGCCCGACGGTCCGCGCGGGAGCGGCAATATCCAACTGCGGTAGGCGCCCCAAGTCCGCCGTGAGATCGATCTGCGCGTGGTGCCGGGCCGAGGGGTCGCCGGCGGATCTCGGGGAGTGTGAGCCGCTGGAGGACCCCGACGAGACGCACGGCCTCTGCCAGCGGCACCTGACGCAGTTCCTGGCGGCGGCACGCTCTCGACCATCGGCCGGTCTCCGGCTCCTGATCGTGGTCATGCGCAGCGATCAAAGTCTGTACGAGTACCTCACGCGGGGGATGGCTGGAGTCGAGGGGGTCCATGTCATGGCCGACCGGCGGCATGGCGAGCGGCGCAGAGAGGCCCGCTCAGTCTCCGGAGAGCGCCGGCAGGCCGACCGGCGACAGTCCCGGGGCGTCGTTCACTCGATGGGTTGCACCTTCGTAAGATTCCCCCTCGCATACGGTGCAGGGTGACGAGAAGGGTCCAGATGCGAGGCGGCGCCCCGCTGTTCGAGTTGAACGACGGCGTATGCCGTCGTGAGACGAGGGCTGAGTTGAATCCGCAGGCGAACCGTACAACTGTCTCAGCCCTCGCCTCGTGGCTTCGCCCCTCAGCTCGAACAGCCACGAGCCTGCGGCCGAGGGCGCCAACGAAGCAGATGGGCCCTTATCGGCAGCCTGCTAGCCGCGCGGGTCGAAGGCGTCCCGGCCGCGTTGGTAGGTGGCTTGGCGCTGGGCGGGGTTCCTGTTCACGAGCGGGCGTCGGAACATCGGGTGCGTGTAGCTCCGCACCTCGTGCTCGATGACGCACAGGCATTCGCGCGTGTCGGGGTCCACGATCTTTTCGAAGCGGTACTGGTAGTCCATGCTCTCTTCGCTGACGAGCCCGTGCTTGTCGAGCCACTCGTGGGGGCCGGAGAAGTTCGCGATGTAGACGGCGATGTGATAGCCGTCGTAGGCCGGGATGGGCGCCGAAGTCTCCCGGAAGACGAGCTCCTGACGCTGGCCGATCCTGACGTGCGCGGCCACGCCGTCCGCGTCGGGCGTCACCGCGGCGGGGGCGCCCATGACCTGCTCATAGAAGCGCGCGATGCCGGCCGCGCGCCCGGGCTCGACGGGGAATTCAACGTGGGTGATGCCGAGCGTCATGTCGCCAAACGACGGCCCGGCCGCGTGCAGGCGAAGCCGGTTGCCCCATGGTGCGGTGACCGCGACGTACTTGTCCTCGACGCTGTAGGCGAACTTCGTGCCCGCGAGCAGTTCGCGGACGCTTCCGAGCCGCGTCGCGAGCGCTTCGAGATCGGGGACCACGATCTGGACGTGGCCGCGCATGACGTTCGGCTCGCCCGTCGGCAGGTGGAACTGCGTCTGGCCCATGTTGATCCACATGTTCTCGACCCCGACCATGACGTAGGGGTCGCGCGTGAAGCCCAGACCCTGGATGTAGAAGGCCGTGGCCGTCCGCTGGTCGGGCACGCGCACGTTCACGTGCTCCAGCATGAGGATGTTGCCGACGTCCTGCTGGTGCCGGTCGTAGCGCTTCATGACGATCCTCCTCACGGTCGGGTGTGGCGCCTATCCTAGCCCAGCGCGCAGCCGGAAGCCAGACGAAGGATTTTGCGATATAGTCCGGCCCATGGACACGGGGAGCCCGGCTGGAGCCGGGAACGAGTACGTGGCGCGGGCGCGCCGGCTTGCGCCCCAGATCGAAGCCTGCGCGGACCAGATCGAGCAGGAGCGGCGCCTGTCGCAGCCGGTGCTGGACGCGCTGTTCGCGGCGGGCATGTTCCGGCTGCTGCTGCCCCGCTCGCTCGACGGGGGTGAAGTCGATCCCGCCACCTTCGCTGCCGTCATCGAGGAAATCGCCAAGGCCGACGCGAGCACGGCGTGGTGCATGTGCCAGGCGTCCGGGTGTTCCATGTCCGCCGCGTATCTCCCGCCTGACGTCGCGGCTGAGGTCTTCGGCCGGGACCCGCGCGCCGTCCTGGCGTGGGGCCCCGGGTCCGACGCGCGGGCCGTCGCCGTCGCGGGCGGCTATCGCGTGACGGGCACGTGGAGCTTCGCCAGCGGCTGCCGTCACGCGACGTGGCTGGGCGGCCACTGCCCGATCTCCGAGCCTGACGGGAGCCCGCGCCGGAACGGCGACGGCAAGAGGGTCGAGCGGACGATGTTGTTCCCCGCTTCGAGCGCGCAGATCGTGGACGTCTGGCACGTCAGCGGGCTCAAGGGCACCGGGAGCGACGCCTTCACGGTGGCGGATCTCTTCGTCCCTCACGAGTACTCGATCTCGCGGGACGATCCGGCGGAGCGGCGCCAGCCGGGCCCGCTCTACTGCTTCCCGACGGGCTCCCTCTACGCGTCCGGCTTCGCCGGGGTCGCCCTCGGCATCGCCCGGCGCATGCTCGATGGACTGGTGGGCCTCGCCAAGGAGAAGACGCCGCGCGGGTTCAAGCGCCTGCTCCGCGACAGCGCGGTGATCCAGTCCCAGGTGGGCTACGCCGAGGCGCAGCTGCAATCAGCGCGGCTCTTCCTCTTGAGCTCCCTCGAGGAGATCTGGCGGTCGGTCGGGCGCTCGGGCGTCCTCACGCTGGACCAGCGCGTCCAGATCCGGCTGGCGTCCACCTACGCGATCCACCAGGCGAAGGCCGTCGCCGACATGACACACCACGCGGGCGGCGCGACGTCGATCTTCATCGAGAGCGCCTTCGACCGCGGGTTCCGCGACATCCACGCCGTGACCCAGCAGCTCCAGGGGCGCCAGGCCCACTTCGAGACGGTCGGCCAGTTCCTGCTCGGGCACCAGCCCGACACGACGTTCCTCTAGCCTGCAGGTGCCCGCGAGAGACATGACGGCCGTCGGGCGGAGGACCTTCCGCATATGAACCGGGTGCAGATCATGGCGCACCTCGCCTCACTGCTGCGCCGCGTCAAGGTCCTCGAGCCCCTGCGCGCGCGGAACCGGCGCGCCCAGGCGTATCTGCGCGAGAGCGAAGAGCGCTACCGCAGCCTGGTCGAGAATGCCAGCGATTCGATCCTGATGTTCACGCTGGATGGCACGGTCGCGAGCGTGAACCCGGCCTACGCGAGGCTGACGAGATGGACCGTCGAGGAGCTCGTCGGCCAGAACTGGGGGACGCTCGTCGCGCCGGTCGATCGGAAACGGATGGCGGAGCGCACGCGCGGGGCGCTGGCGGGCAAGAGGCTTCCATCGCTCTTCGAAGTCGCGGCCCTGTGCAAAGACGGCCGCATCGTCCAGCTCGAAGGGCGGACGAGGATCGTGCGCGATCCGAAGGGCACGCCGGTCGGCTTCCAGGGGGTCTACCGCGACATCACCGAGCGGAAGCGCGCCGAGGAGGCCCTTCGTGAGAGCGAGGAGCGCTCGCGGCAGATGTTCCAGCAGGCCGAAGAGGCGCGCGCCGCGATCGATCGGCTCTACCGCATCAGCAGCTCGATGCAGGTCTCCTGGCTGCGCGAGGACCGCCTGCGCGCGTTCGAGCAGGGGGTGCACGAGGCCCTCGGCTTCGATCGCTTCTATGTCGCCCTGGCCTCGCCTGATCTACAGATCTTCAACGTCGCGGCGGCCGTCGGCATGGACATGTTCGACGACCTGCCGCTGTCGCCGGCCGCAGGCGCCCTCTACCACGTGTTCCGGACGGGGCGCCCGCTGGCGGTGCTCACCGACGACGACCTGGAGCGGCTTCCCCGAGCGAGCGGCGAATATCTCGATCGCCCATACCTCCGGAGCCGCCGCTTCATCATCGCCCCGCTCCTCGCCGGGGATCGGGTGATCGGGGTCGCCAGCGCGGACAACAAGACGAGCCAGCGACCGATCACGGCCGCCAATTGCGAGCTGTTCACGCTCCTCGCCCAGCAGCTGGCCGCGGCGCTCGAGGAGGCGCGGCTGTACGCCGCACTCGAGGAGAAGAGCCGCGAGCTCGAGGTGGCGGGCCGCCACAAGTCCGAGTTCCTCGCCAACATGTCGCACGAGCTCCGGACCCCGCTCAACGCGATCATCGGGTACAGCGAAATGCTGCAGGAGGAAGCGGCCGACTTGGGTGAGGAGCGATTCCTCGCCGACCTCCAGAAGATCAACACGGCGGGGCAGCACCTGCTGGAGTTGATCAACGCCGTCCTCGACCTGTCAAAGATCGAGGCGGGCAAGATGGATCTCTACCTGGAGACCTTCAACGTTCCGGCCATGGTGCAGGGGATCGCCGCGGTGATCCAGCCGCTCGCCGCCAAGAACGGAAACCACCTCGACGTCTCCTGCGACGATGGCGTAGGCACGATGCGCGCGGACGTGACGAAGGTCCGCCAAACGCTGCTCAACCTCCTGGCCAATGCCGCCAAGTTCACCGAGCGGGGCACGATCTCGGTCGCGGTCAGCCGCGAGAAGAGCGAGAGCGGGGACTGGATCCAATTCACCGTGCGCGACACGGGCATCGGCATGACGCCGGAGCAGATGGCCCGGCTGTTCCAAGCGTTCTCGCAGGCCCACGGGGACTCGGCGCGCCGGTACGGCGGAACCGGCTTGGGCTTAGCACTCAGCCGCCGCCTGTGCCAGATGATGGGCGGCGACATCACCCTCGCGAGCGAGCCCGGGCACGGCAGCACGTTCACCGTGCGGCTGCCGGCCGCCGTCGCAGCCCAGGGCGAGGTGGCGGATGCGCCGGTCCGAGCGGAGGGCGGGCCGCCGAGCGGGCGCACGGTGCTTGTGATCGACGATGACCCCGCGGTGCGGGAGCTCATGCAGCGGTTCCTCGTCAGGGAGGGATTCCGGGTCGTGGTGGCGGCGGGCGGCGAGGAGGGGCTTCGACTCGCCCGCGAGGTGAGGCCCGACGCCATTACCCTCGACGTCATGATGCCCAGCGTGGACGGCTGGGCGGTCCTCGCCGAACTGAAGGCGGATCCCGCGCTCGCCAAGGTTCCGGTGATCATGCTGACCATGGTCGACGACAAGAGCCTTGGCTATGCCCTCGGCGCCGCCGACTACCTGACGAAGCCTATCGATCGCGAGCAGCTCGTCGCCGTTCTCCGGAAGTACCATCCCCAGCGTTCGGTGTTGGTGGTGGATGATGACCTGGCCATGCGGGACCTCATTCGGAGGATCCTCGAGAGCGAGGGCTATGTCGTCGTGGAGGCGGAGAACGGTCGCGTGGCTCTCGATCGGGTGCGGGACGAGAAGCCCGGGTTGATACTGCTCGATCTCATGATGCCGGAGACGGATGGCTTCGAGTTCATCGACGAATTTCGCCGGCACGATGCCTGGCGAGGCATTCCCATCGTCGTCGTGACCGCCAAGGACCTGTCCGTCGAAGAGCGGCGGCGCCTGAACGGGTACGTCGAGCGGGTGCTCCAGAAAGGGGCGCTGAGCCGCGAGGCGCTGCTGCGCGACGTGCGTGACCTCGTGGCCGAGAGCCTCGCGCGCCAGCAGGAGCCGCGCTGATGCCCAAGATCCTTCTCGTCGAGGACAACGAGATGAACCGCGACATGCTGGGGCGCCGACTGGTACGACGCGGCTACGAGGTGGTCGCGGCGCTCGACGGCGACCAGGGAATCGCCATGGCGCAGACCGAGGCGCCGGCCCTGATCCTGATGGACATGAGCCTGCCGGGGCTGAACGGCTGGGACGCGACCCGGCAGCTCAAGGCGCTGCCCGCGACGCGCGACATTCCGATCATCGCGCTGACGGCGCATGCGATGTCGGACGACCGCGCGAAGGCCCTGGCCGCCGGATGCGATGACTTCGACACCAAGCCGATCGATCTGGCGCGGCTCCTGGAAAAGATCGAAGCGCTCCTCGGGAGCCGCCCGGCACCGTGACGGAGCATCCAACCGCGGCGGCGCACCTCCGCCATCAGCTGCGCACTCCGCTGAACCACATCATCGGGTATACGGAGATGCTGCTCGAGGACGCGGAGGGCACGCGGCCCGAGCTCGTCGCCGACCTCCGCGGTATTGATGCGGCCGCGCACCGGCTGCTCGTGCTGGTCAATGAGTTTCTGGAGTCGCCCAAGGGAGTGGCCGGAGCGGTCGATCCGGCGGGATTGACGGCGCCGTTCACGGCTGCGATCGACCTGATCATCGCGTCGGCGGAGCGGGTG
>DASYVT010000158.1 GCA_035936835.1 Candidatus Methylomirabilota bacterium
CGCCTACCGGCCGCTCATCGTCGCATACCGGAACGGCTCGCCGATCAGGCTGGAGCAGCTCGGCGCTGTGCTCGACAGCGTTCAGACCGACAAGGTCGCGTCCTGGTACAACGACGAGCGCTCGGTCATCCTGGCCATCCAGCGCCAGCCCGGTACCAATACCATCGAGGTGGTGGACTCGATCAAGAAGATCCTCCCGAGCTTCCAGGCCCAGCTGCCGGCCTCCATCAACCTCAACATCCTCTACGACCGCTCGGTGTCCATCCGCGCCTCGGTCGGCGAGGTCCAGTTCACGCTCCTGCTGGCGATCGCGCTCGTGGTGTTGGTGATCTTCCTCTTCCTGCGAAACGTCTCGGCGACGATCATCCCGAGCCTGGCCCTGCCGATGTCCATCATCGGCACCTTTGCCGGCATGTACGCGCTCGGCTACACGATCGACAACCTCTCGCTCATGGCGCTGACGCTGTGCGTGGGGTTCGTCGTGGACGACGCCATCGTGGTGCTCGAGAACATCGTCCGGCACATGGAGCATGGGATGGCCCGCATGCAGGCGGCGCTCCTGGGCGCGCGCGAGATCGGCTTCACCATCATCTCGATGACGCTGTCGCTGGCGGCCGTGTTCATCCCGGTGCTCTTCATGGGCGGCGTGGTCGGCCGCCTGCTCCACGAGTTCGCCTCCGTCATCGCCATCGCGGTTCTGGTCTCGGGCGTCGTGTCGCTGACGCCGACGCCGATGCTCTGCAGCCGCTTTCTTAAGCCGCCGGCCGCCTCGCACGGAAGGATCTACCGCGCCTCCGAGCGCGTCTTCGACGGCATGCTCACCACCTACCGGTGGACGCTGGAGGCGGTGCTCCGCCACCCGCAGGCGACGGTCGGCGTCTTCGTGGCGACGATCGCGGGGACGGCGTTGCTCTTCGTGGGCATCCCGTGGACGTCTTTCAATGGCGTCCCGAAGGGCTTCATCCCCGACGAGGACACGGGGCAGATCTTCGCCTTCACGGAAGGCGCGCAGGATATCTCCTTCGACAGCATGATGGCGCACCAGCGGGAAGCCGCCGCCATCGTGTTGAAGCAGCCGTACGTCTCCTCCTTCATGTCGTCGATCGGGGCCAGCAACACGAGCGTCGTGCCGAACACGGGGCGGTTCTTCATCCGCCTCAAGCCGCGCGCGGAGCGGCCCGGCGTGGACGAGATCATCCAGGAGCTGCGCGCCAAGCTCACCGGCATCCCCGGTTTCACCGTGTACCCGCAGAAGCTGCCGACGATACGGATCGGCGGCAACCTGACCAAGGCCGCCTACCAGTACACGCTCCAGGACGCCGACGCGGCCGACCTCTACAAGTGGGCGCCGGTGCTCCTCGACAAGGTCCGCGGGCTGCCGGGCTTCCTCGACGTCAACTCGGACCTGCAGGTGACGAGCCCGCAGGTGCTGGTCGAGATCGACCGCGACCGCGCCTCGGCGATGGGCGTTACCGCCTCGCAGATCGAGGCCGCGCTCAACAACGCCTACGGCGCGCCCCAGGTCTCCACGATCTACACGCCGACCAACCAGTACTGGGTGATGATGGAGCTCCTGCCCCGGTTCAAGGACGACCCCGACGCGCTCGGCATGCTCTACATCCGGTCGACTTCGGGCAAGCTCGTGCCGCTCAGCGCCGTCGCCAAGCTCACGCGCTCCGTGGGCCCGCTCACGGTCAACCACCTGGGCCAGCTGCCGGCCGTGACGATCTCCTTCAACCTCAAGCCCGGCGTGCCGCTGGGCGACGCCGTCGCTGAGATCCGCGGGCTCGAGGGTGGGCTCCGCCTGCCGGCGACGCTGACGACGACCTTCCAGGGCACGGCGCAGGCCTTCCAGGCCTCGGTCAAGGGCCTGGGGCTCCTCCTGCTGGCGGCCGTGCTGGTCATTTACCTGATCCTGGGCATCCTCTACGAGAGCTTCATCCACCCGCTGACGATCCTTTCCGGCCTGCCGTCTGCGGCGATGGGGGCGCTCCTGACGCTCCTCATCTTCCACGAGGAGCTGAACCTCTACGGCTTCGTCGGCATCATCATGCTGGTCGGCATCGTGAAGAAAAACGCCATCATGATGATCGACTTCGCGATCGTCGCCCAGCGCGAGGGCAAATCCCCCCGCGAGGCGATCTTCCAGGGATGTCTCCTCCGCTTCCGCCCGATCATGATGACGACGATGGCGGCGCTCATGGCGACGCTGCCGATCGCGGTCGGCGTCGGGGCGGGCAGCGACGCCCGGCGGACGCTGGGCCTCTCGGTGGTGGGCGGGCTCATCCTCTCCCAGCTCCTGACGCTCTACATCACGCCCGTGATCTATCTCCAGCTCGAGAGCCTGCGCGAGCGCGTGGGCGGCTGGCGGGATCTGTGGCGGCGGATGCGCCCGGCGGGGCCGGGAGCGTTGCAGCTGCCCTCCTCGGGCGCCGCGGGCAAGTAGCCCGCGGCCGGGAAGGGGAACGAAGAGCTACTGGACCGGGGCTTTGGGCGCGACCGACACGCCGACGGCGCCGGTCTTGTGGATCGCCTGGGCGACCAGCCCCGAGGCCTTTGCCTCCTCGACGAAGCCGCGAAGATACGTCACGCCGGCGTCACGTCCCTTCGGGACGCCCATGGCCTGCTGGACCGCCATGAACTGGCCATCGAGGATGCGCGATCCGGGCAGCTTCGCGGCGGGCGCGATGAGCGCCTGCCTCAACCCGGCGAGCGCTTCCACCTGTCCCGCTACCAGCAGG